>JBLHHU010000001.1:0-52203 GCA_047615735.1 Kiritimatiellia bacterium
CTGCTATTCCGCTTGGAGTCCGGTGGGCCCCGCCGGCAGCAGTGCTTGAGCCTTTGCGTCCTTCGCGACCTTCTGTAAATGGGTTTAGATTTTGACGCTGGAAGAGCTTAAGTTAGCGGCATTCGGGACAGACCATCAGAGCAAGAGGCGGGCAATGAATGACGGTGCCCGTCGGTAAGGTTTCACCGCACGATTACAACGACATCAAACGGATCTGTTCCAAAGAGAGCCCCGTATTGCGCACGGGATGTCTTCTGGGGGTGAAATGGCCGGTTTAAGCGTTGATAATAATAAATCTCGGACTTAACTCATTGGGGAAGAACGATTTAAATAGGTTCGACTCCGAAAGGTAAGCCCGAAAGGTAAGCCCGAAAGGTAAGCCCGAAAGGTAAGCGTTTAGAATACGAAAAATTTGCACTTAACCAATTAACGTAGAACGACTTACATGGTTTCGACCCCGAAGGGTACTTTTGGTGTTTTTTCGGTTCGATCATTGACTTACTGAAATAAGAGCCCCATGGTCGGTTTTTCCGAGCTCGGACCAACGAGGACATTATGAAAATGACATCCAAGCAGTTTGTTTTTTGGCTAATTATGTACACGTTGACTATGGGGGGTGGGGCGGTTATGTCTGCCTTTGCCGTTGCGCCCCCGCTCACCGAAGCGTTCTTTGCGGAAACCCTTCCTAGTGGGGCCCACTGGGTCACTACCTCGTCACCTGAGGGGCGAATCGACATCGCTTACGATGATACTGATTCTACAACCCAGCTCGTTCCGCTCTCTATGCCTTCGCCTTCGAGTCAGACAACTGCGGATCTCCACCGGGGGAATTATTACGCGTGCACTACCTCCGGCTCTTTGGTTTCGCAAGGAATTCATCTGGATCGGACCAATGCGGTGAACGTCACTTTTTTCATGTATGAAAGTTCAACAGAAAATGGAACTTATACACTCTTGTCCTCCATCGCGGTAGTTGCGAGTATCGGGACTGGAATCGTACAGTCGGCAGCGCTGAACATTCCAATGGTCAGCGGTAAATATTATTTACTCGGGGCTGCATGGGATGCCTCCGCCACCTATTATTACAAAGGGAACTTCCACCCCCAGACGATGCCATTGGGTGACACGGTCGGGGGATACACGCTCAGTAGCGCGGCCGCGCCCGCGGCATCACTCGTTGGAAGTCCTTCTACGACGGCGTATCAACAGGAGGTCACGGTCTCGACCAATCGCGTGGTTCGAATGGACGATACAACCGCTGGGTCATTGACCTCGACCAATCAAATGGACCTGCTTCTGAATCTCGAGGATTATACCGATGTGTCGCTAGAATTTCGTCATCGCCAATTAGGAGATGAAGTGCATGCGGGCGACGGCATTTTCTTGAGCGATGACGCCACCACGTTCACGCGGGTGTACGATCTGGACTCGGCATCACCGGCCTGGCGGGACATCACGCTGGACCTCGACGCACTGGCCTCGAGCAATGGGCTCGCATTAACGTCACAGAGTATCATTCGCTTCCAGCAGGTCGACGATGACGGCTGGCCGTCGGACGGACGGGAGTTCGACGACATTCTCGTTTATTCCGAGCCGGATCTGTTGTCGGACTCTGTGACATCAGGAGGTTCCTCTTCGATTAAAAAAACCTGGCGCGGATTTTCTTCTGCCAAAACGATTGCATTGAAGCATGACGTCACCACCCGCACCGGAATCAGTGCGTTTTCCGAACCCTCGCTGGGATTCGGCTATCGGCTGAAGGATTCAGGCGGAATCGTTCGGCATTCGCAACTCAGCAGTACCGCCTGGAACGTGGATGCCATGACGGTTCAAGCCGATACGCGCTTTCCGACGATGGCCATCCCTGGGGCCACCACGTTGCGCGGCCTTAACTATACCCTTCATGCAACGATCGACCCACAGACAAATGTAACCGAAGCACTGGAAAACAACAACGAAGCCATCATGGACGTGATGGTCAACCACTATTCGGGGTCGCTCTGGTTCGACAACATTGAGACCCCGATCCTCATCACCGATTGGGGTGTCCGTGTAGCCAATTCGCCCGTCGAGCACTGGATCACTGGAACCGGTTCGCTCGATGGCGAGGCCTTTGTCTTTGCCAATCTGAAGGTGGAGAAGACCCTGACCTCCCTCGACTACAGCCTTGCTGCAACTGATGCGACGATCATCAATGTACCCATTTCGAGGCGCGACGTAGTTAACCGTGTCCATTTTTGGTATAATGGGGGGATTAATCTAAAACATCAGGGAGCCTATGCCGACATCAAGGTCTTGCTGCCTGCAGGGCTGGGGATTAGTACCACCTCGGCTACAGTGTTGGACCCGACGTATGTGTTCAGCAACCAGAAGCTTTCGCCGACGTTATATCCCTCTAACACGGTTACGAATGTGGGGACGTTTAATGTCGCGGAAGAAACTAAACCGCTACTCTACGACGTGGCAGACATAACATGGGATCCCACTGCGGGAACGTTCTCATTCGCTAAAACGGATGTAGTATTCGTGCGTGAACAAGAACTGGCGCATATGGAAGCCGAGGCCGCCAACTTCACGAACACGGTGGTGCAGGTGAAAAAATCCAACGCGGCGTACTACCGAGGCGTGAGCTCTCTGGAAACGGATCCGCTCGTTGAGGTCGGCTTGAATGGCCAGGCCTTGTTAAGTACGCAGGTCAAGATCGACTCAACCGAGATGACCGCTCATTTTCCCTACGGTGTGAGACAAGCGTGGAGCAACGGTTCGGTCTTCGTTATCTCTCAGGACCTGGTGAATAGCGCCTTGAGCCAGATGGACAGTCCCGCGGATATCGATGTTTTGTATGCCAGCGATTGTAACGAGGTGCTGGACTGTGCCGGAACCGTTGGCCCTATCAATATCCCGACTCAGCCGAGCGGACATACCATCGCCAGCATGGATGGCGGGCTACGCACGCAGGTGAGCATCCCTGTCGGAGATGGCGATCTACAGTGGGGCACACGTTGGGACAACTCGCCAACCCACACAACCGATGCGTTCGGTACCGGTGCGTTCTATATGCCCGGACACTTTATTCGCGGCGACCTTTCGTCATTCGATGTCACCGAAAATCGCGGCCCTTCCGAGATTCTGCTGAGCGGGATGCCCTCGAATCTAGCGCCGGCCATGGAGCGTCCGGGCTTAGCCAGCTACGCGGATGGCCTGGCGGACTATGCCGGGCTCAACTTGCGCGTGGGCTCCGATGGCGCATTGAACGGCGATTCCGTGCTTGGCGGATCCTCGCCGGGCGGGTGGCCACTCACAGGGCGCTCGAAATACTACACCCGTCATTCCGGCGTGAGCGGCATCCATGAGGCGGTCTTTGGCCAATTCCCAACGCCCATAACCGTTTATGGCTATAATTTCGATGTGTCTAATTTTGGTTTGTCTTACTTGTCCGGAACCCCTGAGGAGTCGCGCTTTAATGCTTCGGTGGATCTTCCGCAACCATCCGATATCACGCTGGCTTTCGAAGAGCTGATGCTCGATTGCCTGGGCGAAATCGGAGACGCCGAACTGGCAAACAATGATTCTAAGAATCTGGCGTATTGGGATGCGGATATTCAGCCGCTGACCCTCTTTTTTGCCTCAACCGCCAGTAGCACTTGTACCAATTCTAATCGCAAGCTCTGCATGGGCTTGACGACGCACTGCGCGAATGTGGACCAAACGCTATCCGGAATTCTGGCCTTTCTCCCGGATGGCGATCTCGGCTCACCGGCCGATCAGATCGACGGTGTGCCTTCCCGGTTGGCCGTGCCCAACCGAATCGAACTGGCCGGTCCCGCGGACGAGACCTACTATTTCAATCCTGTTGCCATGCCGTATTACAACGACTATTCGCTCAGTGGCGATGCGCTGACCGACCGCGGATGGATTAACTTCGCGGGCAACCTCGATGTCGCCTTTTTCAGCGACCTGCAAGTACAGTTTCACACCAGCGCCAGTACGAACAGCGCCATTGCCAATATTTATATGATGGGCGGTTGGGAAAGTGCCGCGCAAACGTTTTTCAATAGTGATCCCGACGACTTTGATACCGAGAATGCAGGCTTCCCATCCGCGTCCCTAGCAAGCTATGGCGACTACCGTTCCCCGAGCAGCGACACCTATCGAACCCATGCTCTCCGAACGTGGCTGGGCGTGGTGGATTTCGACTACCCCCTGGAATGGTCCTCTGCCTCCAAATCGTTCAAGTCTCCGGAGGAAGTGCATGTCGACCTGATGGTGATGAATGTCGAGCACCAGACCGATTACCTCAGCGCGGAGAATGCCGAAATCTCCTTCGGCGTGCAGTACGATGGACTACCGCAGGTCAACCTTGCCAACATGGCGTTTAATGCAATTGATGAAGCCACAGGCATGGCTTCCGCGTTTGGCGATGCTGTCGGCGATGCGGTCCGTGACACCATTGATTCCGGTGTCTCAGCCTTGGATGATACCCTCGCCGATGTGCCGGAAATGCTGTTTGATCCGTTGTTTGAGAAAGTACTCGATCCTGTGATTGATGATTTCTACGAGATGCTGAACAACGCTTATATCGCAACGCCGGGTTCCAACTATTACAGCACTGTGGTGACCCAATATATTCACGGGATAATCGGAGACCCCTACGGAAACGTGGATCACATCCTCAAGAACCTCGCCAACGGAACGGGTATGGCCTCGGATATCGCCGATGAAATCGATGGTAATCTGGAACAGGTTGAAGCCCTTTTGAATGCCTTTGTCGGTATTGTTTCAGAAACAAACGGCGTCGCGCTTCCTGCTGCGCTTCCCGGTCTGCTCAATGTAGATGGTGGCGATTACGATGTTCTTGTGGATCTAGGGGTTGGCCTGCTCTCCGTGCTGGCGGACACGCTCTACGATTCTCTTAGCAGCACGATTGAAGCGGAACTCAACGGCGTTCTTTCTGAAGCGGCTCCGAGTTTAGAGGCGATTAGCGATATCATGCAGGAACTGCTTGTGGTTGTGGGTGATGTGCGAACCAGTCTGGCGGCGGCGGGATCCATGCTCGAGGAACTGGATGATATTCTTAATACCACGGCGTTGAACGACCCCCTTGGAGAACTCTCCCGCGAAATCGACCAATGGTTCGCCGCGCTGCCGACGGATGGCGCGACGTTTGATGAATATACGGCAGATGAGATCAAGCAGATGCTCCGGCAGAAAATCACAGATACCTTTTATGCCTCGGTTCCTTGTGCCGAGGTGCAGCAGGTGGTGCGCTCGCAGCTCTACGAAGTGGATGCCGCCATTCAGGAAACCATCGATAGCGCCTTCCAGCAGTTGAACAAAGCGCTGCGCGATATCGCTAGCGAATACTTGAACGGGATCGATGATTCGATAAACGATATGCTGGGCGATTTATCGAATATTATGGGTGCCGGACAGATCGACGGTTATGCGCATATTCGCCACGACACCCTCACGGAGCTACGCCTGGATGGCAAGTTCCAATGGGAAGTTCCGGACGCGATGGAATTCAATGCCTATCTCATCATTAAGCAACTCGACTCTGATGCCGCCGGCGGTTGCGGCGTGGTGGGCGAAGTGTTGCCGGAAGTTACCGTTGGGACCGAAGGCTTCGGTATCTCCTGGCTGGAATCCAGCATCAAGGCCGACATCGCGGCCAAGTTCGCCTTCATGGTCGACGCCCATGGCACGGTCGAACTGATCGGTCTGGCAGGATCGTTCGAATTGGTTGAAGGCGAAATTGGCTTTGACTCCTTTGGGATCACTGAATTCTATGCCGCGGTCGCACTGGGCCAACTGGAAAACTATCTTTCCGCGAACCTGCGCTGTTCCTTCACCAGCTATGAGGTCGAAGGAGGTGCCTTCTTCGGTAAAGCGTGCTCTCTCGATCCTTTCTCTTGGGATCCGGATGTACAGAGCGTCTTAGGCGACCCGCCTTTCACCGGGGTCTATGTCTATGGGGAAGGGTGGATGCCGATCGTCGACTTCGGCTGCCTCTTCCAGGTGAAGGCTGGCGTGGGTGCGGGCATTTTTGCCTTCGTTGATGGACCGGTTGGCGGGAAAATCTTCCTTGGCGTGGAGGGTGAAGCGCTTTGTGTGGTCGGGGTTGCTGGCGAGGTTACTTTGGTGGGCCTGAAAGATGGAGATGATATGCGCATGACCGGCAAAGGGCGAATTTCCGGCCGTGTAGGCGCATGCCCATTTTGCGTCAAGTTTGGCAAAACGGTGACTCTCACCTATGACAATGGAAACTGGGACGCCGATTATTAAGATTCAACGAGAGAGAACTATGATGAATTTGAATCCGAAGTGGATCATTGTCTGCGCGGCACTGGCTCTGGTGCAACCGTTGGCAGAGGCGCAGGACCAGGGCATAGGCGACATGATGTTCACCGCCGGAACGGTGGCAACCGGTGCCGTGGGGGATGAATGGGGGTGGGTTCAGTGGATGGCCACGGATAGCTCGCTGCTCAAGGATCGTGCCATGGATCTCTACATGAAGGATGGTCACATGCCTTCCACAAACCTATTTTCACTGAAGGGCGTGGCTCGTCAGGTCACCGATCCGCGAACGATCAGCCTGTTATTGAGCCGCGGTGAAGCCCTCGGCGATGATTTGAGTATGTTGGAAATGTCGGTGGACTCGCTTTATGCCGGGGCGGAGCCCGTTGGTTCACTTTCGTTGGCAGAAAAGCTGGCCGCTCTAATCAGCGGTTCGCAGGACGATCCCGAGCTTTATCGGAATCTGGTATTGATGGGCCGTTCCCATTCGTCCGTCGCCATGACGATTGGCCATGGTTTTTTCGCCCGAATTCCTTCGAGCGGATTTTCCACATTCGAAATTCGCGACCACGATACGAATGAAGTGATTGGCCGAGTGGTGTTGGAGGGTGGTGTGCCGATAGTACTCCCTGCTCCGGGCCCGATTGTGCTTGTCCCCGAAACAAGTCCCAAGGGAAATCTGAATATTCGCCTGCGCTGGGATATTCCCGACACGCTCAAGCGTGCTTCACTGCTTCAGTTCGGCTACAACCTCTATCGTATGGATCAGGACTTTGCTGGCGGTTTGGGCTTCGACACCACGCCGCCGACCGCCACCGAAATAGGGGGCTTGGTCTCCAATAATACGGAGGTAGTTCAGGTCAATCGCATGCCGATTTTGGTTGATGAAAATGCCCCCTGGTTTGCCGTGGATGATAACGAAGGGCTTTCCGGCGGAACGCCCTTTGAGGATGGAACGAACTACTACTATTTTGTCTCCGCGCTTGATCTGCTCGGGCGCGACGGGGATCTTTCGGACGGATTCCAAACCTTCCCGTGCGACCGTTTCGCACCATCGGTTCCCTATGATGTGCGCACGCGCACCATTTCCGGTTATTCGAGCGGAACCAATACGCAATGGGTCGAGGTTTCGTGGGCGCATAATACCAATGACGCCGATACGGCGGGCTATTATGTCTACCGCCATACCAGCATGGCTGATATGCAGAGCAACGCGGTCTCGGACGTCGCCAACCGCATCGCGGGTCCGATCAGTGTAACCAATGCCGTCCGAATGTATTATGAAGACCATTCGTTGACCTCCAATGACTGGAGTCGAACCTATTGGTATACCGTCCGCGCAGAAGATGACGCCAGTTGCGGCAGTAACCTTTCAGGCAATAGCGCCCCGGCCTATGGGCTCCTTAGAGACTGGGAAGGGCCACCTCTGGCCACCGGGGTCGTGGTGACCATTCAGGGCGAGATCCCCGAGACGACGTACCATTCAACCATTCCGCTGGGATCGCCAGATCCAGAGAATATCCGAATCATTTGCCAGCTAAAAAATCCAGGCCTTCCGATCGCCTGGGCACAGTTTGGTTGGCACGGCGGTGTCTATGGCGGCGCTGGGTCCGAAACGAATATCTATACATCCAGCAAGTTCTATTTTTCAGAGGGCATCGACAAGGTGGGAAAAGACGCTCTTATAAACACCCCGCCGGGTCAGAATGAAAGCTGGTTCACTTTCTACTGCCGCGTCGGTAGTTACGGTGGAGCGGTTAGCGAGTGGGCGCATTTTTCTGATGTTCCATCGGATAGCGTCAAACGAAAATATACGTTTGAGGGCGATATTCGATTGGATGCAATTCTGATTCCAGGCGGGGCAACGGGGACGCTAGCGGGGCCCCATATCTGGGGCCCGGGACCCACCAACATCAACCCGGTTTTGACCATTCCTGCAGTTGTTGGCGCCGAGACCGTGCGCGTCTACCGACGGGTGGATAATGGGCCTCGTACCTTAATTCACCAAGGGGAGATGGATGAAATCCTGGGCGCCGTCATTACGGATTATACGGGCGGTTCAGTGAATGGCGGAAGCATTTGCTACTACTACCAGTTGTTCGACGTACATGGAAATGCGGGGCCGATGGTGAATATTGGTTGTATCGCGATTGCTCCGCGAGTTGACCTGCCCACCCCCTTCCTTGAATCCATCGATTCAACTGGCACGGCGGTCTTATCGCCGGGCTTGGGTTTAGAATGGTTCTGTACCACGCCGGGTGTCGAACGTTTCGAAGTGGCTGTTGCATTGGATGAAAATGGACCACCATCCACCTTTGGAACGCCGGGGTACGCGCTCGATGGGCTGGCCAATGATCTCGACGTGGTCGTTGAAGGGGTCACCAATACCTTGGACTTTGGTTTTTATCGTACCGGTCGTGTGGGCACGACGTTTGGCGTGGCAGGTTCGCCGCTGTTCTCGCTCAATAGCCTCGTTAGCTTGAATCGAAACTACACCGTCATGGTCCGCGCCATTGGTGTAGCCGGGACGCTGGGCCCATGGAGCAATGTTGAATCGTTCCGGTGGAATACCGTTCCGACCCTCGGGCCAGAAGTGCCGTGGCCAGCTCGGCCGATGCCGACCATTCAGTCTACCAAATTCCATGCCGATATGGAGGCGGTCTTCATTGATGGAAGCTATGTCTATAGCAATGGAATCGATCATGTAGGAATCCGCATTGGCGAAATTCCTTCGAATAATAATGATGTGAATGAAATTGATCGCTTCGAACTTGAGCTTTATTACGTTGGCAATCCCATGGACTACCTCTATGGCAACGCGGTGATGACCAACCAAACCGTTTTCCCCTGCGTACTTTATCGCTACCAATTGACGAACGACTTGTATCAGGCGGTGAGCGGTGATGTAGCGCAGGTGTCGCCGTTGATGGAGGATATCGCCTACGCCGTCAATGGTGTCGTTGCCACCGTGTATGATCCATTCATTGGGATTAACAAAAAAGAGAACGAGGATCCGTCGTGGGGGATCTACCTGATTGATACGCAACCCGTGGTGCGTGGTGCACGCTATCAATATTTGCTAATGCGCTTTGATCAACAGACCAAGGAGCTGGATCGTGTTATTTCAGCTGGAACGGTCACAATTCCATAATTTAAGAGTGGAGATCCTGTGATGAAAAAAATATTCCTTTTGCTGCTTTTCTGCGGGGTACTTGGCTCTCACGCAGATTTTGTCTATCGATCCGGGACGTCGTTTCTGACGACGGGTGACCTGGATGGCGACGGGCGTTCGGATCTGGTGCTGGTGGACGGCTTAAACGCCACCGTGCGCGTTGGCTACCAACTTTCCGCCACGAACCTGACGTGGGCGGCTGCCCGCCCACTTGGTTTGGCTGAAGTGACGGACATAAACTGTGGGTCGGTTAAGTCTAACGCGTACGACTCGATCATTGCCACCGCTCCTACGCTCAACCGACTGAACATGTATAATGCAGGGTCCGCGAACACGATCCTTTCCCCCGAAGCAATTTATATGAATGGAACGGGCCCGTATTCGCTGGCTACGCTGGATATCGGCGGGGTGGGGAATACCGCCCAGGATGATATTGTTATCATCACCACGCTCAACGGAAGTAGCCCACACAAGATGGAATACATCCGCTCGCAAGGGACGTCGTTTAGCTCGCTGGGGAAGGTGGGAATTGGGTCGGCTTGGTGGCACCTTAATGCAATCGAATATGCGTTAGGGATAGAAGGGTTGGCGGTGGTCGATGCCCTTTCTTCTGGATTTCTTCGCATCTATGATTTTTCTTCGGGTTCATACAGCAACAAGGCCTCCGTTTCTACGTCAGGGATCACTCAACCCCATTATGTTTCATTCCTATTGCCGTCGGGCGAAGCCCATTTTGTACTTTGGGAAAAGGGAAGCTCCACCATTCGAACGACCACGCTAAAGAACGCAGGGGCCATCTATTCCTTTTCCTCGCTGTCGGACTACGACCTGCTCACCCCCGTGGATTCCATATTCCTCGTGCAAGGTGACGGAACGAACCGGCTCGCGGTGGTTTATTCGGGGGGATCCTCCGTGGGAATTTTTGATCACGATGGCTCCGGTGCACCCATTTCCTTGCAAACCCTGGTCACGTTGCCGGGCGAACGGTTTGCCGGATTTCTTCCCCTCGATACCGATAACTTCATGGCACTCTCCTCTGGTTCCGGTGATCTGTCCGGTAGCATCACCGCCGATCAGCATCACTTTGCCGGCGGGCTATTTTCATCCGTTGGAACTGTTGCGCTTCCCGCCCCACCGCCCGGAGGAGGAGCGGCTAACGTGATGACCTTTGTCGGCGAACCTTTGGTCGACAGCGCGCCGCAACGACTGCAACTTCTACGGGCAGGGGACTGGTCGACCGCAGTGACGCTCGGCGTCGGGGTGCAGGCCACTTATGAAACGGATCGCGGCTGGGAGCAAGGTTTGGGGGACCCAACGGTTGGAGATCTAGGCTCCCCCGCGACGAATGCAGCCTATACACTCGACAACCAGTTTCATCGTGCAATTTCCATCCACAGCTTTGATGCCGCCCGCGGAGAAGAGGTCGCGGTGATTCAAATTTCGCCCGATCCTGGGACCTATGGAACGTCGGTAGAGGTCTCTCTTTCGGCCACCCCAGCGTCCACACTGTATTATCGCCTGGATGCGTCCAGCGGCTGGAGCATCTACGCCGCTCCCTTTACAATTTTTGCCGATGTCAATGTACAGTACTATGCCCTTTCGGGGGCAAAGAATTCGATCATCCGATCCGCCGCCTATCGATTCAGCGATGCACCTTCCGATCTGGACTCCGATGGCGACGGCATTCCGGACTATGTTGAACTGGCCAACGGGCTCGACCCCGCTGAAAGCGGTCTTGATTCCGACGGTGACGGCTATTCGGACCTCGACGAATTATTGGCCGGAAGTTCCCCGACGAATGTCGCCGCAATTCCTCTCAGCAGCAATCGTGTTGAACGCGCCGCGGTCTACGATCAAGTCCTCACTCCGCGCGCCTACGACGGTATTGCCGATACCACCAAGAACAGTGCAATTGGGACGCAGGTTCGCCTCTTTTCTGCATCCGGCGCGCAGGTTGGATATGCCGAAACGACGAATCTCACCATCGCCGTAGCAAGCACCAATCCGGCCGCCATTTTTGAGGCCGTCGCGTTGTCGCTCGAGCCGCCATTCACCACAGCGCTTACTGAAACCCGTTTTGATGTCGACGGCACCTTTTCTGGCAATCAGTACGGCATTGAATTGCTCGGAATTTATTTGCAGCCGGATCCCGATGCGATCAGCGTGGACTACGCCTATCAAGGCGGCGTGCTTGCCACGGAGGCCAGCGCTTGGTTGGCCGCCGCGCAGGACGTCTACACCAACCAGGTACGAACCGTCCAAGTGGCCGACCTCAGCCTGACCAATACGGTCGCCGCCATGTTGGTGGAGCGCAAGCTCGCCAACCTGCTGCTGGACCGAGGCACGCTCACGAATGGATGGGTATCATTGTTTAAAGGCCGGCCGGGCGACGCCGCCATGCAAGGGCTGTCTTCGTCCGATATCCAATCGCTTGAAAACATAGGCTCCGGCAGCGAGCCCGCCTATCTCGTCCCGTCACTTGTCTTATCCATCTTCCAAGAGGTGCCTGCGTTGGCCGAACTGCTGGAACTCACACAGGATATCTACGACCTCCGTAGCGATTACGGTAGCGTCTCTAATAATGTCGGAAAATATCCATTGCCGGTCGATGTGCTGCGTTCGTTTCTCTATACGGGCGATGTGCACTCCAACTATCTAGCGCATGCCTCGATCAGTCCTGCCGAGGTGTCCCTTGCCTACGCTGAAGCCACCCAAACGCTCGCGCAAGTAACGGCCCGACCGGTTGGTAGTTTTACGTTGCTCGTACGCTCAAACTCGTTTACGTCTACCTGCCCGGTGCTTTACACGCTCGGTGGAACCGCCAAGAGCCTCTATGTCGATTCCGGTAACGCGTTCCGCTTCCCGCTGACCTTTACCCTCCAGCCGGGTGCGGAAGTGAGTGTCGATGCGTTCACCGATCGGGATTGGAATCTCTGCCCGGGTACCGACCCGCTGGAGGTCATTTCACTCGCGCTCACGGCAGTCCCGACGGCCTCCGGAATCGATGCGGATGGCAACTTGTTGCCGGACGCGTATGAAGAAATGTTTCTCGTCGGTAGTGGTGGGTTGGCGACCTCTGACCTCGACGGCGACGGGTGGAGCGATCTTCAGGAATATCTCGACGAAACCGATCCCGACGATGCAACGCTACATGGCGTAGTCATAGCCGATCTCAGCCCGCCGGTCATTTCGCTAGACAGTTCCGACTTGTTGATCGATTGGCCGGAAGCCTATGCCGCTGATTTTATTTTTACCGTTGAGTACACCGAGGCCCTCAATTCGGATCCCTTTGTGGCAGATCAGGAACTGCCCATCGGCGACCTCGGCGTCACACTCGACCTTGCCGCCGGCAAAAGCTTTTATCGCGTCATGATCCGCCTGCGGTAGATGGCAATACCACATTCTTCGTGACGTTCTGGCGGGCGCTGACCTCCTTTGAGGCGGGAACGGCCGATTTTGCGGATTTTATCATTGGTGCAATCGTACACATCACGCTGCGACCACCCATACATTTGATAAGAGAGCCGCGATGCACGCAGATTTCGAACTTTTCGGGACGTGAATGGAAAACGGATAGAAGGTCTGTCCCGTGTCTCTGTTTTCCGCTACGGATGAGATTCCGACAGCTTATGGCGCCGCCAGTCGCATTTAATCGGTCTCGCCCCTCGATAACGAATACCCGGTCTTTCGGCCGAAGCGGTTCTCAACGAAAAAGGGACAGACCCGAATGCCGCTAACTTAAGCCATTCGCGCATGGTGACTACGGCACTGTTAAGAATTTTACAGAAGGTCGCAAAGGACACGAAGGAAAGAACCCTCCTTCGCGCTCCGCGCTACGGCGGGCAAGCCGGCGGAGCCCAGCCTGCCACGGCGTAGCCGCGAAGCGCGAAGACGGGCCGAGCTCCAATATTGGAGCGCTTGACCCTGTCCCTGCTATTCCGCTTGGAGTCCGGTGGGCCCCGCCGGCAGCAGTGCTTGAGCCTTTGCGTCCATCGCGACCTTCTGTAAATCGTATTAGAATTTGACGCTGGAACCCCTTAAGTTAGCGCCATTCTGGTCTGTCCCTGTAATCGCGTGGGGCCGTCGTCGCGGTCACGGGTACAGCGCCGGATGCACCAGCTCGACGAAGTGTTGAGAATGTCGAACCCTGACCCTAATCGTCGTCGAAAGCCCCTGGTGGAGCCGGTGTCCATCGGCGTAATGTTTCGGGTAGATGTTCTCGTACTTTACCGACCACCAAAGCCTCTCAATAAATACGTTATCCAAGGCGCGGCCTCGGCCATCCATGCTGATTGGGATCTCACGTCCAAGCAGTTCTCCTGTGAACTCACCGCTTGTGAACTGGGAGCCCTGATCTGAATTGAATATCTCCGGGCGGCTGTGGCACAGAGCTGCGAGCAGCGCCTGAATGCAAAACGAAGAGTCCATTGTGTTCGAGAGCTGCCAAGACAAGACATAGCGGCTGTACCACTCGATGACCGCAGCCAGATACATGTAGCCTTTCTTCATCGGCACGTATGTGATGTCGATACTCCAAACCTGATTCACCCGCTCAATCTCCACATTACGCAGCAAATACGGGTATATCTTGTGCCCGGGGGCTGGCTTGCTGGTGTGAGGGCCAGGTGTGAGGGCCTGTATCCCCATCACGCGCATTAGCCGCTCAATGCGCTTGTGGTTCGCCATGTGCCCTTGGTCATGCAACCCAGTCCGTCATGCGCGGAGAACCGTATTCAGGGCGCTTCAGGTACTGCTCATCGTTGAGGCGCATCAGCAACAGATCCTCGGGGTTCACCGGAACCGGGTTGTACTGTGCCGTGGAACGCGGGATGCCTGCCAGTTGACATTGCCGACGCAGTGAGATCTGGTGGTCTTCCACGACCCAACTACGGCGCGTCGTCAATGGCAGGCTTAGAGCTTTTTTTTAAGCCACTGCAGATCCATCTGCAGCCTCCCAATTTGCTCGTAGAGTGGCGCTGTCAATTCCTCTTCGCTCTTGCCGCCGCCACGACTGCCGCTGGCGAAAAGATCTGCGGCATTGGACTGAAGAAGTTTCTTCCATGCGCAAATCTGGCTCTGGTGCACACGATGCTCAGACGAGAGCTGCGCAAGCGTCTTCACCCCTCTGATCGCGTCAAGCGCCACTTTTGCCTTGAAACTGTCCGAATGATTCTGTCTCTGTTTTCCCATTTGCATCCTCCTTGACTACCATATTTCGGATGCAAACTCTCTCTTAAGGGGTGGCCGGATTTCGGGGGGAACCGCACTCGTCCTCGGAGCGCAGCGCAGCGACCGGCTTGTTTTTCGAGAACGAGGGACGAGGACGATGAATTGACAGTAACCGTCTGCAGCCCTAGTGTCAGAGCGCTAAACAGGTGGTTTTAGCGTGTAAGTTTTATCAGGAGAGTACATGAGCGTTTTGGATGAGAGTTTCGAGACCGACAAAGAACGTATTTTAGAAGAATGGAAGACGCTGCTTTCATTTCCGAGCATCAGTACCGACAGCACGCATCACCCCGACTGTCTCGCTTGTGCCGATTGGCTTCGTGATCACTTGAACGGCATTGGCTTTCAGGCCGAACTCCTCGAAACGGACGGCAAACCTGTCGTTTTTGCTGAACGTCAAGGTGCCGAAAACGCGCCGACGATTCTGTTCTACGGCCATTACGATGTTCAGCCGGTCGACCCCGTTGACGCATGGGACAGCCCGCCATTCACACCGACGCTCGTCGATGGGCGTATGGTTGCGAGAGGTGCCCAAGACAACAAAGGACAGCACTTCTATGTGCTAAAAGCCCTTGAACATCTCATTAAGGCAGAGGCACTGACGCCAACCGTTAAAGTTTTCCTCGAAGGCGAAGAAGAATGCGGCAGCACGGGCATCACCGCCTGCATGCCGGGTTGGAAAGACAAACTCAAATCGGATATTCTGTTGGTCACCGACCTGGGCATGACGTCCCCCACCCAACCCACCTTGACGATGAGCCTGCGTGGCATCATCCACATGACCGTCGAACTATCGGGTCCGCGCACCGACCTCCATTCTGGGATGCATGGCGGATTAGCCCCCAACCCTGCCACGGCTATGTGCCGTTTGCTTGCCTCCCTACACAACGACGACGGTAGCATTGCTGTTTCGAACTTTTACGACGGCATCCAGCCTATCAGCCCAACAGAGAAAACGCTCGCCGACGCGATGGCTTTTGACGTCGAAACATACAAACGCAACACTGGCGTAGAACCAGTCGGCGGTGAAGCAGACAAAACACCTGTTGAACGTCTCGGACTCAGGCCTGCGCTGGATTGCAATGGTGTGCATAGTGGCTTTAACGGCGAAGGTTCAAAAACCATCATCCCTGCACACGCGCGCGCGAAACTAACAGCACGTATTGCCGCTGGGCAGGATCCACAGACGTGCCTCGCTGCCCTCATAAATCACCTGCATAGCCATTCACCCAAAGGCTTAACCCTGAAAATTTCAGACGAAGGTGTCGGCGGTGTCGGGCTGCGACTGGACCCAGCAAGCGAACTCATTTCACGAGGAAAAACGATCGCCGATACACTGACGGACAACGAGGCTGTTTACCGCTGGGAAGGTGCATCCATTCCCGTCATCGCCGATCTGGCTGCCGTCGCCGAAGCCGAGCCGCTCATGGTTGGATTCGGATGCGAAGAAGACAACATTCATGCACCCAACGAATCGTTCTCGATCGAACGCTTCCACATGGGATACACTTTCGCCAAACGCTTCTTCCAAAGTTTCGACTGACATTAAGAATTTCACAGAAGGGCGCGAAGGCCGGAAAGTCAAGACAGACGAGGAAGGCTGCCCTTTGCGTACTTCGCGACCTTCTGTAAATGATTTCAGGCGTCGAAGAGGTTCATTTGTGAATCGTCGGTTTTGACGCGGCGGGTGCGCTGACGAGCAAGTTTAGGCTGTCCAGCATCGCTCAGTTCGCCCTCTTCGAGGTTCGTTAGAATTTCTTTTGAGCGATCGATTACAGCCTGTGGCAATCCCGCCAGGCGAGCGACTTGAATGCCGTAGCTTTTATCGGTTCCACCGCGAACGATCTTGCGTAAAAAAACAATCTGATCCGCACGCTCACGTACCTGCACGTTGTAGTTCTGGACCCCTTCCATGGTCAGCGAAAGCTCGGTCAACTCGTGGTAGTGCGTTGCAAAGAGCGTCTTGGCCTTCACGCTGGATTCATTGTGGAGATATTCCGCAACCGCCCAGGCAATACTCAGCCCGTCAAACGTACTGGTCCCGCGGCCGATTTCATCCAGGACGATTAGACTGCGCTCTGTCGCATTGTTCAAAATGTTTGCGGTTTCCTGCATTTCGACAAGAAACGTACTGCGCCCACGCGCCAAATCATCGCTGGCGCCAACGCGCGTAAAGACGCGGTCGACGATGGAAATCTCAGCCTCACGCGCAGGCACATACGACCCCATGTGTGCCATAACGACGATCACAGCAACTTGCCGAATGTAAGTTGATTTGCCGGCCATGTTGGGTCCCGTGATAATCGCCACTTGATCGCGCGTGCAATCCATCTCGGTGTCATTTGGGACAAAGCGCTCCGCCTCCGGCATTTGCTCAACCACAGGATGCCGCCCGTCTCGAATGCAAATACGATCCCCACTCGTCATCGTCGGCTTAACATAACGATAAACGAGGGCACGGTCGGCCAGTGACGCCACCACATCCAACGTGGCGACCGCATCAGCTGTGGTTTGAATCTGCTCGGCCACGGCCGAAACATGGTCACGCAAAGCGAGAAAAAGATCATATTCGAGTGCGACCGACTTATCCTGCGCGCCCATAATCGTCGTTTCGTATTCTTTGAGCTTCGGCGTCGAGAAACGCTCCGCATTGACCAGGGTCTGCTTGCGGTCATAGTTCTCGGGCGCTAAATGACTTTGCCCCTTGGAGATCTCAATGTAGTAGCCAAAGACTTTGTTATGGCGCACCTTGAGCGTTTTGATCCCAGTTCGCTCTTGTTCGCTCGTTTGGTAATTGGCCAACCACTGACGGCCCTCGCCTGCTGCTTCACGCAGTTTATCGAGCTCGTCGTTATACCCCTGCCGAATGATATTGCCGTCCTTGATCGTGATCGGCGGTTCATCCGCGATGGCGTCGGCCAGCAACGTGACCAAGTCCGGGTTTGGGTGGATCCGTTCCGCGCAATCACGTAAAAACGCGGACGTGCTGCTAATAAACATCTCGCGAATGGTTGGCAGTTCTGCCAGCGAATGACCGATTAACTGGACGTCACGCGCATTGCCGCTTCCAGAGCTGACACGCACGACGAGTCGCTCCAAATCGCGAATTCCGGCCAATTCATCGCGCAGTCGCTGCAGAAGTGCCCGATCATCCACAAGCGCAGCCACGGCATCTTGACGCAACTGAATGCGATCAAGCTGGGCCAGTGGCTGCAAAATCCACTCACGCATTTTGCGTCCCCCCATCGGCGTGCGCGTTTCGTCTAACACACGGAGTAAACAGGGAACATTGCCAGCACCACGCGCGGGCACCAAATCAAGATTACGGCAAGTCGACTCGTCCAACATGACAAAATCGCTGGCATTGCGGACCTGCATGGAACGGACTTGGGTGACGTCCGCGCGCAGTGCGTCGCGTGCATGCACCAACAGGCCGCCCGCAGCACGTACAAGCGCACGCTCGTCATCGCAGCCGAAACCCGCAAGTGAGTGCACATTGAAATGCCGAATCAGCGCATCGTAGGCAGCACCCTGTTCGAAGTACCACTCCGGGCTTGATGTGACGTGGACGGCATGAAACTCGGCCAGCAATGAGCGCAAGTCGGGATCGTCTAGCTGATCCTCTGCCAGCAGGCATTCGGCAGGTGAATATCGGCGCAGACTATCGCGTAGCAATTCCGTATCCGCGTTACGTTCAGCCAAAAAAGCGCCGGTCGACAAATCAAGAAGCGCTAAACCGTACCCGTCACGATCTTTGCAAACGGCAGCCAGATATGTGTGCTCGTTTGAGGCGAGAATATTTTCTTCCAGAACGGATCCGGGCGTCACCACGCGCGTGACTTCACGTTTCACGATACCCTTGCTGGCCTTGGCGTCCTCGACTTGTTCGCAAATCGCCACCTTCTTACCCGCGCGTATCATCTTGGCGAGATAGCCTTCCAGGGCATGATAAGGCACCCCGCACATGGGCACGCTGTGGCGCTTCGTTAGCGAGACATCCAGAATCGGCGCAGCCGCCTGAGCATCTTCGTAGAACATTTCATAGAAGTCCCCCAGTCGGAAAAAACAGATGACATCGTCGGGCAGTTCGGCCTTGATACGCCGGTACTGTATCATCATTGGTGTGTCAGGTGCTGCCATGAGATCTATACTTCATTCAAGAGTCGCAAAATTGGTTCAAACGTTGATCAACGATCAGATCCTACTTTAGTGAATCAGATCAAAATTCCGATGCGAAATTTCAAGCATCGCCATTTTCTACACCCGCCAAAAAAGCTGTGATGCGAACCCAAGCCTCTGGACTTATCGCTTCTGGTCGACTGCTTTCGTCAAGCCCCAGTGATGTTAACAAGGCCGCGAATTGTGGCAATCGTGATGCATCCCAGTCAGTATATCGCTTCAATATCGTCCCAATCTGTTTACGACGCTGCGAAAAAGCATGTTTCGTAAACCCATAAAACATTTGGGCATGCTCGGCAACCAAAGGTGCATTGTCGTGTCTTTCGAGCCCCGCAATGGCCGATTCCACATCCGGCGGCGGCCAGAAACAGCGCGCGCCAATCCGGTGTTCCAGGCGCGTCGCGTATGCCTGCTGGGCCCACACGCTCAACAAACCGTAGGCCGACGTGCCCGCTGCTGCGCAGATTCGCTGCGCCACTTCGCGTTGGAGGGTCACGACAATACGGTCGGGTCTGTATTGCGACTGAATCATGGCAACCAACATACGCGTCCCCGACGAATAGGGTAAATTCGCGACCACTTTTCGAATGCGAAAATCACCATTCGGATCAAACAGGGTGTCAAAATCCTGGTCAAGACCGTCGCCATGTATCAGCGTAAGCTCAGGCGTGTCGCAGAATCGCTTCGCCAGAAATGCATGCAACTTCCGATCCAACTCAACGGCATGAACCTGCGCACCCGCGCCAAGCAGGGCTTCGGTCAAGATGCCAAGACCCGGTCCAATTTCGAGAACGTGATCGCCTTGGCCAACATCTGCCCGCTCAATCGAAATGCGAGAGACGTTGCGGTCGATCAAGAAATTCTGACCAAGGCGAGTACTTGGACGTATGCCCAATTCCGTCAATGCGGCGCGTACCTCTGAAGGACTGCCCGTGTTCACTGTTTTGCGTCGAAAACCTTGACGTATGCCGTGGCTCGCAAACGATTAACCCAAGACACGTAAAGCTCATCGGAAGCCTTCATACGAAGTTCACGCTCAATTAACGGTTGCACTGTTTCGAAGGAGGCATCGGTCTCTTGTTTGGAATCGACCAAATGCATAATGTAAAACACGCCGTCGGCGTGAACAATGCCACTCGTTTGTCCGTTCTCGAGTTTGAGCAACGTTTCGCGCAGAACAGGACGGACCAGATGCGCTTTTACCCAACCCCAGTCACCACCAGATTCGGCGCGCTTGTCATCTGAAATCTCTGTGGCCACATCCGCAAAAGCCTCGCCAGCCACGATTCGGTCATGCGCAACCTGTGCACGCTGACGTGCATCAGCAAGATTACCCTCTTTAGGTGCGACCTGAATCATGCTGACACGATACATTGGGGGCACACGATACTTATCGAGGTTTTCTTCAAACTGCTGATGCACCGCAAGAGGTGACACTTCAACATTCTGTTCGACAAAATTGCTGCGCATCATGGCAACAATCATCCGATCCTCAAATCCCTTCTCCCACGTTTCAAACGTCTGATCTTCTTTGACCAGAATATCCAGAAGTGCGCTGCGGTCACCATCGTAGCGATCGACGATGTGTTGTTGAACGCGCTGTTCGAGAACCCACGGCGGCAGTTTGGCATCACCGGCTTTGTACGCATCCAGAACGAGGAAACGTTCAATGAGCGACTCCAATGCACGTTCGTAGGTATGGCGAAGCTGTACCTGCAAGGCCTGGCCCTTAAAGTTTGCCATCAATTGAGGGCGAACACTCTCAACCACCTCAAGAACCTCACCGATTGTCACGATGTGCTTGTTAACGTGTGCAGCCACACCATCAACAACCATCGCGTCCTGCGAACGCGACGTTACAGGTAAAAGCAGTGTCGTTCCAAAAATCAACAGCACGGACGCTTGACTGGCGAACGGCCGCCACAACGTATATATAGAATGTATCATGTTTACGTTCCAAGCGTGGGCCAGCACGAAATGGCTTCATGCGGGTTTCGAGAAAAAATCACAAAATCAGTCGCAGCCCAAATAATTAACCCTGTCTCTACGTAGAACAGTGTATAAAGGGAAACTTCCCGTCAACCGATTTGACACATAACGAACAGGAAAGGTATAGTTGGCCCCATGATGAAGCAAGTAAATACCCTATACGCGTTAATGACAGCGAGCGTCCTCCTTGGAGGCGCCATGCTCTGGAACGGTTGCGAAACAGAATCCGTCTCAGACCAAAAAGTGACCATAAGCCCCTCCTCCTCGCGACTGGCCATTAATCAAGTTTTGGAACTCATCGCCTCGGGTGGCTTTGAATACACATGGAGCCTTGAAGACGAGACTATTGGTACCCTTTCCACAAGAAAAGGACCACGCACAGTCTATACCGCTCGTGTCAACCCTGGCACCAACGCTGCAGCTACCGCTATCAGCTTACAAACCGTGACGGTCACATCTACCGTCTCGTCAGGCGGAAGTACCAACGGCGTGACCTCAGGTTTACAGGCAAGCGCTATAGCGACGATTGAACACGTCCCCGTCCCAAGCGGCAGTCCAGACGCCGTTGCGCTCTCAGCCACCCCCAGTTCGGCCGCTTTCGATGTCGGCGTAGATGTCGGCGATTCAGTCAGCTTCACAGCCAGCGGTGGTACCGGCTCCTATGTATGGAGCATATCATCTGAGGCCTTCGGATTCATCTCGAACAAAAGTGGCTCGCAAACAACGTATTCGTATACGGAGACGACAGGGGCCACTGGAACAATTATCATTTCGGTGACCTCAGGCGGCGAAACGTTCCGCGTTAATGTCACCCATTTCTAGCGGCTCCCCCATTAAGCGGGAACCACCTGGCGTCGACCATCGTATGCACATCACCAGCCTGAGCAACCCGCGCATTAAGCGGGTCGTCAAATTGCGCCAACGATCGCACCGTGACGCCCTCGACCGTATGCTGGTCGAAGGGTTTCGTGAAATCCAGCGCGCCGCACAAAACAACTATGCCTTTGAAGAAGTCTTTTTTTGCGAAACACTTTTTCTTGGATCAAACGAAATGCAGTTGCTTGATCAGTGCGCCGCCAACGGCGCCGAACTGGTTTCTTGCACCAAGGATGTTTTCAGCAAAATGTCCTACCGTGATCGCCCGGACGGCATGCTTGGTGTTGGCCCACAACTCAAACGACGCCTGGACGATTTATCAACAGACGGCCCGCATCTGATTGTCATCGCCGAAGCCATCGAAAAACCCGGCAACCTCGGCACCATCCTTCGATCCGCAGATGCTGTTGGTGCCACGGCCGTTCTCGTCTGTGACCGTTGTACGGACCTCAGCAACCCGAACGTGGTTCGCGCCAGTGTCGGAACATTATTCCACGTACCGGTGGTCGAAACGACCACCCAGGACGCACTTGCATGGCTGCGTGCAAACGACATCAAGATTGTGGCAACCAGCCCGGACGCCGATGCGTACTACACCCAAACGGACGTCAGCGGGAACGTTGCCGTGGTGATGGGCACGGAACAGTATGGATTGACCGACACTTGGCTCAAGGAAAGCGATGTGGCCGTAAAAATCCCAATGCTGGGTCAGGCAGACTCGCTAAACGTGGCCGCAGCAACAACGATCTTACTCTACGAAGTCATCCGCCAACGCGGCGCGTAAGCACGAATCAGCGTACTTCAAAACAGCGGATCTTTTTCTTCCTCAGGTGCCGCCCGCTTAAACGACGCACATGTATCCAAGGCATCCACATCTTTGCGATGCAGGGTGCACCATTGCGTGAACGGATTTTGGAGATAGTTCTGACAATGCCGACAGTTACGTGTATCCGCATCGTCGTCAAAAACATCAGGCGTCTTGGACTTGTCCGCTTCTGAAAAAATGGCAGCAGCGCCGCCTGACTTGAATGGAACGTCTGCCTCATCCACATACGCATGCCCACAGGCCATACAGGACAGGCTTTCGCCAACCTTTGTGAAGCCTTCATAGACAGGCTCACGCCGCAGCAAACTTTCCTCGCCGCAGGCAACACAGATGATTTCGAGTGGGTTCGACATAATCAGCATGTTGCACAATTGACGCCTGCGCCGTCAATGCGTTCTAACGCCATACCCAATGTCGCCTAAAGCCGTTGCATACAACGCTCCATGATTGACGAAGCCGGAGGCTTGGCGTAGCGTTCTGACTTGCACCGAAAGCAATGCCAACAGTAACCATCCATGACCGCAAACAACCATCCAACGCCATGTTAAAGATAGGAATCATTGGTTCAGGAAAAGGCTCGAATGCCCTTTCCATTTTCGAGGCGATCGACAATGGCGCGCTCAAGGCCGAAGTCGCCATTGTCCTGTCTGACGTTGACGGTGCAGGCATTCTGGACCATGCAAATCAACGCGGCATTCCTGCACAGTACATCAGCGGCGCGCCCTTCAAGACAAAGCTGGATGGCGAAGCACAACAACACTACATCGACGTTCTGCGTGAACACGATGTTGACGTGATCGCTCTGGCGGGCTTCATGCGAATCGTAAAAAAAGATCTGCTTGCCGCATTCCCCAACCGCGTGCTCAACATTCACCCCGCCCTGCTGCCCGCCTTCCCGGGCATGCACAGTTGGAAGCAAGCCCTCGACTATGGGGCCAAAGTCGCTGGGTGCACAATCCACTTCGTTGACGCAGGAACGGACACGGGTCCTATTATTATACAGCGCAGCGTACCCATTCTGGAAGATGACGATGCAGGCAGCCTACATGCGCGCATACAAGCCCAGGAACACGCGATCTATCCCGAAGCGCTTCAGTTGATTGCCGACAATCGATTGCGCATCGAAGGTCGTCGCGTTTTTATCGATTCACCCTCCTAGTCCGTATTTAGGTTTCACCCATGTTTGATGCAGACCCTACCGCGATGAACGACCAGAGTTTCGTCCCACCGATGCTCTCCGTCAAAACAGGCCATGGCACCGCTACGAAAGACGAGTTTTGGCTCGACGAAAACATTCCCTGCCGTAGCGCATGTCCGGCAAAAACGGATATCCCAGGTTATCTCGAGGCCATCTATCGCGGAGACCACGACGAAGCCTATCGCATAAACCTGCGTGACAATGTTTTCCCGGCGATTCTCGGGCGCGTGTGCTCACGCCCCTGCGAGGATGCCTGCCGACATGGATGGGAGGGCTTAGGCGATTCCGTCGCCATCTGTTTCTCAAAACGATCGGCCGGCGATTTCAACACCTCCGAGCGCGTCGTGCTCGACCCCATCTTTCCCTCAAGCGGCAAACGCGTCGCGATCATCGGTAGCGGCCCCGCGGGGCTCGCCGCGGCACGCAATCTCGCCTTACTCGGCCACACATGCACTGTTTTTGAAAAACATGAACGTCCGGGTGGCATGCTCAACCAGGGCATCCCTGAATTTCGTCTGCCGCGTGATATTATCGAACGTGAAATCGACCAGGTTCGACAACAGGGCGTCGACATTCGCTGCGGCGTAACCATCGGCGAGGACATCACGTTGGAAGCGCTGTTAGCAGACCATGACGCCGTCATCATGGCGGCCGGCACCTTACGACCCAATATGCTTTCCATGTCCGGCGACGAGGCCCAAGGCGTCGCCCACGGCCTTCCTTGGTTACTGGATGCCAATGAACACCATAATGCCATCATTGGAAAATCCGTGCTCGTCATTGGAGGGGGCTTCACCGCTATGGACTGCGCGCGCACGGCCGAACGCCTGCAACGTGAGACTGTTTCATCAGAAGAAACAAGCGTGCGTGTGTGCTACCGCCGCTCACAAAACGAAATGCTTGTCACGCCCGGCGAAGTCGAAGAACTTGAAAATGAATCCATCCCAATGGAATTCATGGTCAGCCCACAAGCATACGACGTCAGCGACGATGACGCCGTCAAGGGCATGCATTTCACGCGAACGACGCTCGGCGAACCGGATGACAGCGGTCGACGCCGCCCCCTACCCGTCCCGGGCAGTGCATTCACGCACCCTGCAGACACCGTTCTCCTTGCGACAGGACAATTTCCCGATACGTCATGGATCGATGAAGCGCTCCGGCCCGACCTGGTCAACACCGAACAATGGGTCAAGTCCGAAACGAGCCACGACACCGCGATCCCAAAACTTTTTGTGGCCGGCGACTTTTCAACGGGCGCCACGACATTGATCGACGCCATTGGTCATGCCAAGACGACAGCTCGTAACGTGGATGCATTCCTAATGGGAGAGGTTCGCCTCATCGACACGGCGTTGGTCGCCGATAGTCGCACAGCACCACGCGCACGCAAACTTGATGCCATTGAACGCGTCGACATGCCAACGCTACCTATTTTGTCGCGCGCATTTGCGGCCGAAGTCGAGACCGGTTATGAGGCTGACGCCTCCGTGACGGAGGCCTCGCGTTGCTATCTCTGTCATTACAAATACGAAATCGACAATTCACGCTGCATTAAATGTGATCAATGCATCCAGGTGATGCCCCGCCCCAATTGCATTTCCAGAATAAACGCGTTAACGACAGATGCCGATGGCATCGTCACAGGGATCGAAGAGCAAAAGGGCGCGATTGACTACAACGCCGAGTACTTCATCAATCAGGCAGAGTGCATACGCTGTAACGCTTGCCTAGAAGTCTGCCCGACAGAATGCATCACGGTTCAAAAAGTGTCCGGATGCGTCAAAGCGGTCACGCCTCCCGACCAAGACGCGTACCTCTAGACTGTCGCGACGTAAGCGTTAAGCGAAGAACAGAGGGTTTCCTTACCAAAAGGCTCGACGGAGTCTCGTGCTCCAGGGAGCATTCAGAACAGGTCGTCGTTCTGATGGAGTTCGAGACTCCGTCGAGCTTCTTTGCTACGGATGCGCGGTGACCGCGACGCGCTTTGTCAATTGGGTGACACCCTCCGCAAATTGCTCAGGTGGAATCAACAAACTTAGCACCAGATGCGATGTGTCTGCGAAACCGAAGAGCGTACCCGGATCCACGAGTACACCATCTTTCTCAAGCAGCGCATGACATAGCGTGACGTCGTCGATGACGCGCGGAATTCGTACCAGCGCCGACCAGCCACCGTCGATGTTCAGACAATCGACGTCAAACACGTCTTTTAAATATGCGTAGTTCACCTGGATGCGCTGCATGATGTCCTTCTGAATCAAGGTACGCTCTGACAAGCATGTCGGTAACGCGGCTTGAATCGGTCCATTGACCGACAAAAAGGTATCAGCAATCACCTCAAGACGTTTACAGGCATGTTCGACGTCGTCTTGCGGTCCAGACACAACGATCCACGATAGCTTCATCTGCGGAAGCGCCAGAACTTTAGAAATACCACTAAGCGTAAAGGTCAAGATTTCGGATTCTGCCGCACTGGACTGGCGTCCCAGAGCGGATGGATCGAAGAGATAATCTGCGAAGACTTCGTCCGAAATTAACGCAAACGAATGCGCATGCGCCAATTGAACAAGTTCCTGCCACTCCTCCCGCCGCACAACAGACCCCGTTGGATTGTTCGGCGAGATGGAGACCAAGGCGCGCAGCCCCTCCGCAACGCCCGCACGCAGGGCCTCAACATCGAGCCACCAACGCCCATCGTAATGCAAAGGATAACGCCATAATTTGACATCCGACAGGTCTGCCAGATAATCAAGCAACGGATAGCTTGGTGCAGGAACCGCGACACGCTCGCCAACGTTGACCAGCAAACGGAATAGCCAGACGTAGGCTTCGCTGGTGCTTGAGGTCAGGAAAATGTGTTCAGGATCAACGTCGCAACCGACGTCAGCATAATAGGCAGAAACAGCCTCACGTGCTTGAAGCAATCCGCGCGCATCGGGTTGATACGACGTGTTCGTGCCCATTGCATCTAGCTTGTCCCACGCTTTGGATGAATCAAATCCACATTGCGTCGGATTGCTGATCGTCAGATCATTTAGCGCACGACCCGAGCGCTGCGCGGCCGCCACCGCATCACTGATCGCGTTTGTCTGCAAATTCCAGGATGTTCGATCTGTAAACATATTGCCTTTGTGCAAGCATGTCATTTAAAGTACTGGGATCGCATATGCAGCCATACGCGATCGGCCAAGTAAACATCAATAACGGGTTTCAATTCAACGGATTAAGATGACGACACCAGCGAAGACCGAAAACGAACTAGATCTTTCACCCGAAGCGCGAGGCTTCCACAGAGTCGCCACGGTCGATGAAATCCCTACGGATCGTGGTTTCCGCGTGAAGATCGAAAACAAACACATCGCTATCTTCAAAGTGGAAAAAAAGATCTACGCCATTAATGCGCTGTGTCCGCACGCAGGCGCGTTCTTGGACATGGGCTACATGAACGAACACTCGGTCATTTGCCCGATGCACGGTTGGGATTTCGACGTTCGATCGGGTGAATCACCCACCTACGGCATCTCGACAACCTGCTACGACACCTGTGTCGAAGGTGATGCGGTCTACGTCAAACCCTGAACGGCCGGTTGGCAAGGCAAACGAATCTAAGCTATTTTTTTTCGACATTGCGCTGGTCGTACCGCTCGTTCCATGAGGGGCCATTTCCCCACTCGTCGCAAGCTCCTCGCTCGAGAAAAGGCCCTACCTCAGAGGCGATCACCACACAAGCGGTTAGATGTGTTTGACCTGGCTGGCCCCACCCTTTGGACGTGCAGGGAGAACCTGCTGAGCTAGTAGGGCCTTTTCTCGAGCGAGGAGCTTGCGACGAGTGGGGAAATGGCCCCTTCGCTGGCCCCCGCTTCCTCAATGCCCCGCCAGCCCCACCCACTCAGGCCTTGGCCAAGGCCAATAGGAGCCTGCCCTGCGCAGTTTGGCCGCGTCGCTACGTGCGCAGTCCTGGCAGGACGTAGAGCATCCAGAAGACGAGTACGCCTGTCGCCGAAACGTAGACCCACACCGGCCACACAATACGCATCAGGCGAGCGTGCCTGGCCCAGAATTCACGACGGGCCAGCCAGTAGCCACGCAAGATAAAGGGCACCATTAAGACGGCTAGCAGTATGTGTGGCAGCAGGACGGCCAAATAGACCTTGTAGGTCCAGTCCTCTTTGAGCGGATAAGGCGTCGAACCGTGTAGACCGTGATTGTAAAGATACACGGTCAGAAACAAGCCGGATGAGGTCAACGCCGCGGTCATGCAGCGTTGATGACGTTTACGATTCTTGTTGCGAATGGCAAGGTAGCCAGCGATCAGCAGAATCGTACTCAGCGCATTCAACGTTGTCGAAATACAATGATACAGGTTCGGCTGTGGCAGAATGACGTCAGGCATCGGGGTTCTCCAGTAGATAGCGTGCATCTTTTTTCAGTTTCGCCATGGCATCATCATCCGTAGCGTCATAGTAGCCACGAATGTTTGCACGACGATCGACGAGTACAAAATGTGTCGAATGATTGAGCGGTTCTTCGGGGCTGCCGATTTTAAGCCCTTCGACGGAGAGTCGCTTGATATCCTCTATCGGCCCGGTCAAAAATTGCCAATTCTTGTGATTCGCTCGGTGCTTCTGCGCAAAGTCTTTAAGGACCGCAGGCGTATCGTAAGTCGGGTTGATGGATATGGAGACAAACGTGAGGCCACTCTTGCTAGGCAACGCCTTTTGCAGTTTTGACGTCTGCTCCATCATGATCGGGCAGGTTGTCGCACAGGTCGTGAAGACAAAATCAGCAACCCAGACTTTCCCTGTCAGATTTTGCAATCCGAAGGCTTGGGCGTTGGCATTGGTTAACGTAAAGGCTGGGACACTATTCGCAGATGAAAGCCGCTTCGAACGCACACCCGTGGCAGTGTCTTGCATCATGTCGTACATCATTTTCAGCGCGGCCACGACGAGCATGGTCACGAAAACCAGTACGGCAAGCGCAACGGAGGTTTTGTGCGGCATGGGAATCTCCAAACGAAAGTGGCGCGCTAGGCCTTTCGGTTATATCAACGCGTCGACGATAATACCCACGAGCAACAGAGGGAGGTAGTAGACCGTGGCCTTGAGCATACACAAGGCTGACGCCCGTGAGCGGTTCCGCATGACAGGAACGGACAATGCAACCAGTACCAGACCAGCAACAAGTGCCGTCCAGAAGTAGACCTGACTGGTCATGCCCCAATACGTCGGCAAAAGTGATACAGGCACGAGCACGAGCGTTCCGAGGATAACGCCGATCCCCGTCCGCGTCCCGTCATCATTGAGCGAGAGCATCTTGAAGCCGGCGCCAGCGTAGTCGTCCTTGTACATCCATGCGATGGCGTAGACATGCGGATGTTGCCAAACGAAAAGAATCGCGAAAAGAAGCCACGGTTCGACGCCCAGTTGACCGTGCGCAGCCGCCCAACCGACAAGTGGCGGAATGGCGCCGGGAATGGCGCCGAGGGTCGTGTTCACGGAGGACACGCGTTTCATGGGCGTATAAACCAACACATAGAGGAAGTCGGACATTAAAACGAGAAACGCCGTCAGCAGGTTAACCTGTGACCAGACGATAACAATGCCGCTGATGATGAGCCACATGCCGAACGCCAACGCCTGCGCGGGTTTCAGTTCACCTGTGGAAAGCGGTCGGTTGCGCGTACGCGGCATTTTGGCGTCCTGATCCCGTTCGAGCACGTGGTTCAACACCAGGCCTCCGGAAGCCGTCAGGGCGGTACCAATCATGGTCATCACAAAGGCGTAAATCATGCCTTCCGGGCGCCCATGTTGGATACAACTGAGCACAAAACCCCAAACGGTCGTAATCAGCACCATGAAAACGATGCGTGGCCGGGTCATTGAGAAATATGTCTTAATTAGCTTCATGATTGGGGCTTCAATAAAGGCGAGGATGTTACCCTCAGGAACAGGAGAACGCAAGTCCCGAGAATGGCTGCGCCTGTGACAACGTGTAATGTTGTTATTAATGGGCCCTTATTTGACAATACGGTAAAAATCCCAAGAAACAGCGCCAACACAACCAGGGCATCGAGTACAGCAATGGCACCCTGAATACGTTGCCCACCAAGGCGCAGACGACGCGCTTTATGGGTTAAAAAGATCACTGAAACCAGTATCAGCAGGGCGACTGTTCGATGCATCAAGTGAATCAATATTTGATAGGACTGAACAGGATCGTCTGCCGAAAACGGAGCACCATGCAATTCGGCGGCATCCGTACGCCAGGCCTTCACCCATTCGACTGCGTCGGCGTCAATACGAGGCAACCACTGGCCCGTCATTGTAGGAAAATCGGGAACAGCCACCCCACCCTGTTGCTTGATATCATGGCGCATGGTAGCCGCTAGAACGAGCTGGAAGGCGACAAGAAACAAGGTCAGCAGGACCATCTTCCGCAGAGGTTGACCGGGCGCGCCCTCGTTTGTTTCCGAGGCCCGCAATGTACGTTCGCGTGACAACTCGAAGGCCAACACGATATTGAGACAGAAGAAAATTTGTGCAAGCACGCCGTGAAAGACAGATACGGGTACAGGCAGCAAGTATTTGACCGTCATGCCACCCAAAATGCCCTGAACAACAACCGCGGCCAAGCTCCCCATGGCAAGATAGCGAACACGTCGGCGTGTATTTTTGATCAACACCCAAAGCGTCATCGCAAGCACGAGGATGCCAAGAATAGAGGCCACGATACGGTGAAAATGTTCATAGAATATACCGCCGCGCCACATCGAAAAAGGGAGTTCCCACATGTGGTACCCAAAAGAACTGGGCCAGTCCGGCACCGAAAGGCCGACGTTCTTGGTGGTCACGACAGCCCCGAGACCAATTAAGACCAAGGTCAGCGCGCAAATGAGTTTCGAAAAAATGGAAAGGCCGGGTGAATAAAAGGTTCGGTTGCTCATATATCGAATCCGTAAAATCTCACATTTCAATGCACTGGATGAGCCGCTGCACAAATGATTTAACAGGCTTGCCAGACAATATTCAGTCATCAAGCATCATTTCAGAGCCGCATAGAATCAAGTCAAATCGGGGGGGAAATACGCTGCGATTAGAAAAACCCGCAAAACGGGCTATCGACGTGTCGTATAAGTCACGTTGGCGGTGCCTTTGCCATCCAAAACGGTGACCTTTGTGCTGCGCGCGCCTAGCAGCTCTTGCCATGTTTCGATGACGTACGCGCCATCAGGCAGGCCCGAAATGGAAAAAGTCCCGTTCGTACCCGTGACTTGGAAAAAGGGATGGTCGACCGCTCCCACGAAAGCGCGCTCCCAGCGATGATCGTCAGACTTCACCTTTGCCATCACTTCAGGGGCAAGAAACGTATAGGCAGGACTAGACTGGCCCGCCTTGAGCGCATGCGTGAACGCGGGAGAGTGTCGTGAAACACAATGGACATTGAGGACAATCGTATCGTTGTTTTGGAACAGAACCGGTTGGCCGACACGCACGCCGACGACATGTGGGGAAAAGAGACAGCCTTCACGCGTTATCACCAAGGGCGCCGTCGGCACAGAATGAGGACCTTTCGGTGCCCCGGATTTGACGTAGACAAAAATATTGGCGAGCGGATGCTTACCGTTCTCCCCTTTACCATGCACAAACATCTCATCAGGGACTGGTTTTGCATGGCAGGACTCACAATAGGGATCGCTCGACATATTGAGCAACTGCTCTGGGCGCGGTTTACCATCAAAATGCACGACGCCGGAAATGGTGCCCGCTTGTGCACGGAGTCCCCAAAGACCGAGCCACAAAATCAATACGTATGAAAAACCTATCCGTGATTTCATCATGCTCCCAGTACGCAAACGCTATCACGATGCTGAATCAACCGAAACACATTTTCGTGTAGACAGTACTCAGGCCAGAATACAAAGTCGCTTACCTAAACATAGAAAGAGGCGTTAACACCACGAAGGACGCGAAGACCACGAAGTGGTTAACTGAAGGGTAATGGCTTGCTAAACACCATGTACATTTTTCGCCGACGCCTATTGAATGTGGCCGTGAGAAACATTGATCTCTACCAAGGAAGTGGAACTATCCAATGCTTCAGATCCTTCGTGCATTTCGTGCTCTTCGTGGTGATTACAACATCTCCCTTTTGGTTAAATCGTTCACGGCTGCATGAAATTCAGGAAACCTAAATTGGAACCCTTGCGCGAGAAGCCTTGTCGGGACGACGTTGCGGCTCTTGAGAATCAGTTCAGTCTCGGTGCGCATGAAAAGGGCGCCAATTTCAAGCAACCAGCGCGGTGCAGGGAGTCCGATCTTGAGACCGACCATTGAGCGCAGGGTTTTCATCATACCGGCATTCGTCAGCGGATTCGGTGCGCACACGTTGTAGACGCCGTGCGCGTCTTCATTAGCCACGAGCCATTCTGTGATACGGCAGTAGTCGTCGATGTGGAGCCACGACACAAACTGTCTTCCACCCGCTTGTGCGCCTCCCAATCCTTTGCGCGCAAGACAGCCAAGCACGTCAAACGCGGTTCCCGGTTCGTTGGCCATGACGATCGCCGTACGCTGTACGACTTGTCGCACACCCGGACAGGCGGCTTTAAAAAACGCAGCCTCCCAGCGTTGCGCGATTTCGACAGCGAACGCATCCTTTACGCTCGGCGTCGCACCAATTTCACCGTCCTCACCATGAGGTGGGCCGAGCGTATGTTTGTAGATGGTTGCCGTGCTGGAGTTAATCCATACCGGAGGTGGCGCGTGGCTATTGGCAACGGATTCGCCAAGAATGTGTGTTGACGCGATGCGCGACGTCATCATGGTTTCCTTGTTCGCCGCGTTGTAGCGACAATTGACGGATCGTCCGGTGAGGTTAATCAGCACGGCTGCCCCGTCGAGTTCACACGCCCAGGGTCCAGCAGTTTGCGCATCCCACTGAACGGCGCGTGCGTGCGGCCCAACCGCTGCGCCACGTGTCAGAACGACGACATCGTAATGCGGCGCGAAATGGGCCGCCAGGTTCCGGCCGAGAAAGCCGGAACCCCCAGCGATGACCATGCGTTTCCTTTGTCCATTCACAAGAGACCCGCTGCCGCAAAGATGAACACCTGATACGTGAACACCGCAGTTAACCCGTGATACCCAACGCGATAGAAGCCGCGGTCGAGATATCCCGTTGGATCATAATAGAACAACTGAAACATCAGGCGTACGCCCCAGAAGAACGCGACGAAAAAGCAAAGCGCTTTCGTCAGTGGTGTTCCCGCGAGCATTTCATCTGCATAAACAATGCACATGCCACCAATAGACAGGATCATAATGCAGATATAAAGTGCATAAACTTTGAAGATCTGTGCCTGAAGCTTCGGCAGCTTTGGCATATTCGTCTTCCAGTCTAACACGATCGGCAAAATGCCCGCCGCGATCAGAACCCCGAGTTGCAGGATCCCGCCAATCACCATGAACTTAGAAAAGTCCATTTTGTTTTCCTCCTTTTTGTTTAGCGCGTTGCCATAAACGACATCATCGGCAACACAACATTGTTCAAGAATGGCTGATGCAGCAGCAGCGGCAACGGCCCCAACAGAAAGACGTAAGCCAGCATGCACTGCTGTAGCGCGCTTGTTTTCAGGCGACGCTCAAGCATGCACGCCGCGCCTTGGATCAAGAAATACAGCGTGGGCAATCCGTAACCGCCGCGTGCAGGAAGCGATATCATGAGATCGTGCAACAGCCCCGACGCCAGAAACACCGCCACGAGCCCAAGCGTACTTCCCCAGCGCTTACGCACAGGCCGAAACACCAGCACATGCGCCATATCACGAAAGGCTAGATTCCAACGCCTGCTCCAGAAATCCAACAGACCTGTCGCAAGGAGCGGCCGGTTCATGATCGGGAGCACCTCACGACCAGCACGGCGCCACGCGAAAGCGATCAGTTCGAAAGCGCCGAAGTGTAGCGTGAGCATGGTTCCGAATAGCGCTAGCGGAACGCTCCAAACGGTTCCATGCAGAAATCGCGACCACCAGAACAGGCAACTCAAACCCAACGCGAGTTTAACGACCGCAATGCCCCACGGCTTGCAGCCCTCCGTGCGTGCCAGCGGAGCGCGCTCCATAAACGCACCAGGATCTAAGCCTGGCCAAAGCAAGAGATACGCGGCGGTGTCACGTCGTCCCATTGGCACGCGCCCCTGATTGTAAGTCAACATCTTCAGCACGAGGAACACCGCTAAAGCGAGTACCCACATGAACACCCAAGCAGGTAGTTTCGCATAGGACAACCAAAGCGGCAGCGAGGCCAGCAGCGCAGGCGCAGCAACCGTCAACAGCGTTGTCTGCGTGGTTTGCAAGCGGCAGCTATGGGCATACCGGTTGGCTGCAAATTTGAGATATGCGCGATCGCATACCACCTTGAGTCGTCGTGTTTCGCTCAGTGGCGCTATCCAGCGAAGCCACCAAATGCGACGCATCAGATAGCGAACCGCCTCGGGTCCACCAATGATGGATCCTTCAGACGTGATCACTTTCATTTCCGTCATCGATGGGTCGATCTGCATGCCAAGCTTCAGCTGAATGGCTGGATCCTGCATCGGCTTGAAGTTGAAATGTCTTCGGTTCAAATTGCATTTCAAAAAGCGAACGCCACGACGACAAATGCCGCAGGATCCGTCATAACAAATAATGGCTCTAATTTTCATTCGTCTGTAATTTCTGTAGCAACAGAAATTCTCCTGCAAAAAAACACCCCACAAAAAATCAACGCTTAATACCCAACATGGCCTGCAATCCACTTCCCATTCTAGCCAGCTTCTTTATGGCAGGACTGGGCAATTTCGATGTGTGTTCATAAAGGTTGACCATGGTCTGAATGAATTCATCCAGATCCTCGAGGCGTTTCAAGGTATGCGCATTCTCGGTTTCATTCTTACGGGCTTCTCGAATGCACGCTGATACGACTTCGATCGTAGGATCAATTTCTCGACGCTTGCGTTCCTCGAGAATGATTTCGAACAGTTCCCAGGGATCGGTGAATGATTCGAAATGGTCGCGACGATCGCCCAGTTGATGAACAATCTTGATGATGCGCCATCCCTGAAGTTCTCTAAGGCTGTTGCTAACGTTTGACCGAGCCACAGACAGTGTTTCCGCAATCTGCTCAGCATTCATGGCTTCTGGCGCCAAATACAGCAAGGCATGAATCTGGGCGACGGTTCGATTGATCCCCCATCGATTGCCCATTTCGCCCCAGTGTAGGATAAACTTCTGTTCTATGTCTGTAAGCTGCATCAAAGTCTTTCTTTCGTTTCTGTAATTACAGAATTACAAAAAAAGAGACGCGGCGCAATACCTTTATCATTAAAATTGGAAAAGTTTTGTCTGAGGTGGAACTGAGACCCCAAATTGCCGTTTAACAAAATTGAACGTTTGCCGATCTGCCTGAAGAAACCAATACTCACCAATCCGAGCTTCAACGCGCACTCGCTTGCAGCGTAGAGGGTACCCGCCGTAGGCGCTATTTTTGCTTGTACTACATCCTCTCCCCAGTAGACTTTCTTCGGTTACGATTGTACTAACCACAACAGTAACAAAGGAACCCATTATGAAGAACCGTAACACTGCATACCTGACGATGGGATTACTCGCTTTTGCTGGCCTGACGGTTACGCAAGCCGCGCCACTGCAGCTGAGTATCTTTGATCCTATTGCCTTACAATCATCTGATACCGACATCAGCGGCATTCGACTCAACCTCATCTACGCCAAGAACGCAAACGTCACGGGCTTCGATTTGGGATTGGCCAACAAAACGACCGGCAATGTTAAGGGAATCCAACTTGGTGCGCTGAACTGCGTGGAGGGTGATGTCAACGGCCTTCAGTACGGTTTTCTAGCAAACCACGCCGGCGGTGATGCTTCCGGAGTCCAACAAGCCTGGTTGGTGAATTGCGTCGCAGGCAATGTTACAGGTGCACAGATGGCCGGCATTCTCAACAAAGTCAACGGTGACGTCGCGGGCGTCCAAGGTGCTTTGATCAATTGGCCTACAGGCGCACTGACGGGCGTGCAGTTCGGTGGCCTGAACTGTGCTGGATCCGTTGAAGGCGTTCAGCTTGGCGTGCTCAATCACTCTGCAAGCGTTGATGGTCTCCAGGTGGGTCTGTTCAATTGCGCCAATGAACTCATGGGCATCCAGATTGGTCTGCTCAACCGTGTCGGTTCGCGCGACGTTCTCGCTGGCGGCCTTCTCCCCTTCGTCAACGCAGCCTGGTAAAACGCACCGTCATACAATCGGTATTATACGAAAGGGAACCTCTCGGGGTTCCCTTTCTTTTTAGCGACTAATAAACCAACGCGTGAAGGTTACGCTACTTCAAGGTTCCGGGCTCAATCAAAGACACGTGGCCATCCATGAATACGCCCAGCGCTTTTCCGCAATGGCGGTAATTGAGAAGTGTTTCGCCTTCCTGCATCCAGCCCAACTGCCCGATCCCGCCGCCCGCTACGACGATACGGTCCGTATCCACCTTGAGTGCGGTTGCGTTCTTGCGGAGGTAACGGATCGCAGACTTGGCGTCTTTCACGCATTCAAGCGGAACGGCGATCTTGTCGCGATCGCGCAAACGATAATCCACCGACGCCGCGATCATGCCGCGACGGGCCCAATAGCGACAATCCGGATAGTGCCAACTGGCGTCACCCGCATTCCAACTACCGCCATGAAAAACCACGAACGTTGAAAATTGATTGCCGCTTTCATAGTCGGCAGGCAGAAAGACGGACATCTGAAGATCCTTGCCATCGACCGATTTGTAGGTCCACATCGCGTCGGGATCTGAAGCGGCGTATGCCGTGTTCAGCAAGAGCAAACAAAGTAGATATAAACATCTCATCCGATTCACTCCAACGTTCAGTATTCTACACTAAGCCGTCACAACATCAGACGGTCGGTTTGGACGGGTCAGTGAGCCGTCGATAAGCGTCACGACATCCGCATCAAGCGTCACCGAGACCTGCCGTTGCGCGCCGAACGGCAAAAACACGTCGACCGTCTGCGACGTACCCATTGAGCACAGCTCAACACGCAGCTCGCTCTGATCCACACACCACGTTATAGCCACGCGCACACCGCCGCGCGCCATCATACCTTTGACCGAGCCGCGAGGCCACTTCGCGGGCAGCGCGGGTAGAATAGAAATCTGACCGGGCAGCGAAAAGAGGAGCATCTCCTGCACCGCTGCCGTCCAGCCCATGTTGGCGTCGATCTGAAACGGCGCCCATGCCATATCCACACCGATACCCATGTTTCGCCAACCGTTGTGCGTCGTATAGAAATTATTGGTGATGCAAGAACGCGCCAGCAGGTCCATACATTCCAGAGCACGATCCCCTTCGTGTAAACGTGCGAACACGCTGGCCATATGTGCCAACGACCATCCGGTCTGTTCGCTAATCCCAATCGTCAGTCTTTTTAGGACGGACACTTCAAAGGCAGCGAACAGTTCAGGATCAGATGTGCGTGTCACCTCGGTTCCTGGAAAGATCGGATACACATGCGACAGATGGCGATGATGATTATTGTCGTCAAAGGCAGGATGCATCCACTCTTGCACCGAACCATCCTCGTTCAACGCATAAGCGGGAATTCGGGTGAGCATCTTACGCCATTTAGGAATCTCTTGCGCGTAAACACCGGCCACTTCCGCACCCGCAATGAGGTGTGTCAGCGATTCTTTGGCCAGGGCGAAATCCATGGTCGCGTTGATCGTGGTTGGCATACGCGACCCCATGCCCTCGCCATCCCAATAGTTTCCAGGCGTATTCTCGGGCGAGTTGGATGGCGAACTTACAAATAGACCGTCGTCGCCAATTGTAAAGAAGTCTTCATAGAATAGCGCGGTCTCCCGCAGGAACGGCAGCGCGCGTTCGCGCAGAAAGGCAAGATCTCCTGTGTATAGATAATAGTCATAGTAATGCTGCGCGACCCATGCCGCGCCACCGGTCCAGGCGATGATGTGAGGCGCAATGGTCTTAAGCAAACCCGACCTGGGTTCCGTAGGCGCTGGCACAAAAATACCGCGACACGCGAAGAGTTTCTGCGCATTCTCCCGAAAATCATCCATCAGGCCATCGAAATAGTCGAAGACAGGCAGCGTGGTCTCGGCCAGTCCACCAGCAAGGGCCTGCCAATAGATCATCGGCAGGTTCACGTTCACCATATGGAACGTCCAGCACCCGCGGTAAGAACCGGACCACTTACCATGCAACGGACATGGCTTTCCACCTGAACGTGAACTTGAAATAAGCAGATATCGCCCATAGGCCCACATCTTCTCAACCAATTCCGTCGACGCTTCTCCCTGATAGGCATCCAGCAACAGTTCTTCGTTGCAGTGTTCGTGCGCAGAAGCGTCACCACCCAAGTCGAGTGCCACACTGCGAAAAAGGTCGCCATGCTCAGCCGCATGTGGCGCGAGCAGGGTGGCATAATTCATCTCAAACGTATCGAGCGAACGCTTCAACTCGCCCCAGGCGGCGTGGCGTTCATCCTGAACGAAGAGCTTCACGACAATAACCGCATGGGCCGCACCTTCAATGTGTAACCCATCATCACGTACCGAGAGGACTGGCGGTTCAGCGCCTGCGTGCGAAAAAGGAAGGATTCGCGCAACGGCACCAAAGTCCGTTCCATCGTCGTTACGCGCGGCATAACAAATCATACCCGCCGCGTCACTCATCACCTCGAGATCAACGGGCAAAGGAACACTCACGCCATGAATGTTATGCACATCCGCGCGCTCATGAAGGTCAAGGGCCAGATCCATCACCAGCGGTCCATCAGCGCACGAGACCTGCATGACAACGACATCGTCCGTTCGAGACACGAACAGAGACCGCTTGTACGACGCATCCCCATCCATCCACGTGACGCACACCTCCCCGGTTTCCATATCAAGTGTACGACGGTACTTTTTGAAGCCTTTACGAACCGGCATTGAAATTTTCAGGTCACCCAATGGAAGCGGCGACCCCATCTGAGGAGCGTATCCGCGCCGCTTCAATTCGTCCGCGATGATTCGATCAGCAGATTCTGCCTGCCCCGTATCAAGAAGCCGTCGCACCTCGGGCAATTTAGAACTGACATCAGGGAGTTCAGGAGTCACCGCGCCATGCCAAAGATCCTCGTGCGTTAAAAGGATCTTTTCGTCATGAACCGCACCATATACGGCAGCCCCGATCGTCCCGTTTCCTGAAGGTAGCGCGTCGCGCCATTTCGCCCCCCACCAGGAAGCTGGCGTTTTCATGTTAAGTTTAGTTTTCATATAAGTATCAACAATTTTTGCATTTAAGCATAACACAAAAAGATATACAAGTAGTTACATATCGTTATGAAACCATTTTTCTTCTATTACAATTGACAATGCATGCCCTGCATGACTAGCTGAATTGGTGAACGGGAATATACAGGGCATATAAGGGGAAGCACCGTGAAGAAATCAAATGAACGCGTTACAATGAAGTCAATCGCCGAGGAAGCCGGCGTGACGCTGACGACTGTATCGCGCATTCTTAATCAAAAGGGCGATAAATACGCTCCCGCGACCAAGGACAAAATTTTCGCCATCGCGAAACGCCTCAAATACCGCCCCAACGCCCTCGTCCTAGGCATGCAAAGCGGTATCACGCACACCGCTGGCGTCATGATTCCGACCGACAGCCAATTCTACGCCCAGCTTGTCGCGGGCATCCACGCTCGTTTTCATGAGAACGATACCATCATGTTGCTGAGCTGGAACCCAGCATTCAAGACCGACAAAGACGATCAACAGGAACGACACATTATTCATCAACTTCTCGATCGACGCGTCGACGGCATCATCCTGCGCCCCGGTAATGAACATTGCGAACGCTCCTATTTTGAAGAAATCTGGGACCGCGGCGTACCGTTCATCACCGTGGACCGAGAGATGGCAGAAACAGTCACCGATTTCGTTGGTACGGACGACCTCGTCGTGGGTCACGAGGCGGCAAAACACCTGCTCGGTTTAGGGCATCAACGCGTGCTTTTTCTAGGTGACAGCCCTGAGGTGAGTACCTCGCAACGACGCGAAGACGGATTTCGAAAAGTTTTCAGCGAAGCCCCTCACGCCTCCTGCCAATGCCTAAATTTTGACAACGGTGACGGCGAAGTTGCCCTTCTTGAGATCTTACGGTCCAAAGAGCGTCCCACCGCAATTTTTGCTTACAACGACCCTATTGCTGAACACGCGGGAAACATGATTCTTCAAGAAGGACTCAAGGTTCCTGATGACATCTCACTGATGGGATGCGGCAATCAGCCCACTGGAACCTTCCCGTTTTTGATAACGACCTTCGACCAGCAGCCGTTTCTCGTTGGTAGAGCCGCTGCAGAGCTTTATCTCGAACGTGTCGACAAGAAGAGCACGACAAGTGTACGGCGCGAACTGATCCCCGCGAAACTCATCCAGCGCAGCTCAACCGCAGCGCCTCATAAGTAAGTCATTTCTGGCAAGCAAGCCCCTACCCAACCGACCGCTACAGTTGGTTACTGTTCTACATCGTAAATAGAGTTAAATAGGAACAACCCTATGCCACCCATCAGTCGACGCCGTTTCATAAAGACGTCTGCAGCCGTCGCGGGCACATTTTCTCTGCCCTCGTTCTCAATCGGGAAACCGGGCGAGTCTGCCAATAGCAAGGTGAATGCGGCCGTCATCGGTGCGGGGGGCATGGGGAGCTATGCGACCCAGCAAGCCGCGCAAGAGAACTTCATTTCAATCTGCGATGTTGACGAAAACCGTGCCGCACGTGCGTTCAAAAATAATCCCAACGTACCGCGATACAAAGATTTCCGGGTCATGCTTGATAAGCACGACAAAGAGATCGATGCGGTATCCATTTCGACACCCGATCACACCCATTTCGCTGCGGCTATGGCGGCAATGGAACGCGGCAAGCACGTTTTCGTCCAGAAACCAATGGCGCACAATATATGGCAGCTTCGCGCTCTTCGTCGGGCCGCAAAGAAGTACAACGTCATCACGCAAATGGGGAACCAAGGCCACACCTTTGAAGGTATGCGAAGAATAAAAGAATGGGTGGATGCGGATATCATCGGCGATGTGACAGAAGTCATAACATGGACCAATCGCCCCAAAGCGCCCTGGTTCGTCCCCCCTGAGTCTTTCCCACCCGCGACGACGGATGTGCCTGCCACGCTGGACTGGGATCTATGGCACGGGCCCGTCGAAATGAAACCCTACAGCCCCATCTACACACCAACCCGCTGGCGTGGATGGTGGGACTACGGATGCGGTTCACTCGGCGATATCGGGTGCCACACCTTTGATGCCCCCTTCTGGGTACTCGGCCTCGGGTCGCCCACCCGAGTAGAGGTCGATCGAATAGAACCACCGGGATCTGGGTTCATTCCCATGAGCTCCGTCATCACGTATCACTTCCCCGCACGCGGCGCAAAACCGCCTGTTACACTAAAGTGGTTTGAGAAAGGCTACGACGTGCCGATGCCAAAACGTTGGGATGAAAACAAAGCGCTTCACAGCGAGGGCGGAATGTACATGGAAGGAAGTAAGGAAACGCTCTACCATGCCGGCATGCGACCAAAGAGTCCCCAGATCACGCCGAACGCTCGCTTCATGGACGCCAAACCAAAACTGGCAGAGCTCGAACGCCTGCCCAAAGCCGTTGGTGGCCCGATCGAGGAATGGTACCACGCCATCAAAGGCGGACCAGCACCCGGCTCAAACTTCGACTATGCGGCACCCCTCACCGAAATGGTCCTTCTCGGTGTGCTCGCACAGCGCAGCGGCAAGACCATCGAGTGGGACGCAGAGCAGATGAAGGTCAAGGGCCAACCTGAATTCGATGCCCTAATCAAAGAACCGACCCGCGACGGTTGGGCCTATGGAGAAGGGGTCTAAGCACACCACCTCGGAGATCCACGCGCTGGCGCGCGCGGCTACGCATTGATCCTCGCCAATCCTAATCGCACTCTCCTCATCCCCCGCAGCGAACTTGTGAGCAACTGGCTTCCCGGAGGGAAGCAGCGAAGCGGCAATCCAGCCGGAGGCGGCTCCGCCGGGATATGCGATTGAGAGAGTGCGATTAGGATTGGCGACACAGCTCATATTCCTTTGTCTTCAGCGTCCTATCTAAATGCGAGGACTGTCTACTTTTTCCGGGCAGGGTCAAGATCCACGCGCTGGCGCGCGCAGCTACGTGGAATCTCGCCGTGGCTCGTCTCCCGTAGCCGCCTGCGCCAGCAGGTGGATCATCTCATTCTAAGAGCCACACCCCAGACAGAATAGTATCCTGATTCATTTGATATCCTTGGGTCTCACGATGCCCACGGTGAGCGTCACGGGTTTTCCGTGGGAGGTCAACGCGGATGCCAGTTCGAATCCGTTGGGTGCTTCCCGATAAACAAAGCAACCGCTTCCGAACGGGTCCACAGATTTATCCGCCGCCGTGGTACCCAACCGCACAATATCGATAGCAGTCGTCAGCATCTGGCGGCGAACCTGTACGACGTCTGCCCGCTTCCGAGCACCGGAAATATTGGGGAGCAACTGCCTGGTAAGCGCATTGCCCAGGGCAATCTCTTCCTCGAAATCAGCCTGCCATTGCCGGAACGCATCGTAGGGAAGGCTGACCGCTTCGACCAAGCGTCCAAAATCTGCGCTGGTTTCGTGAATCATAGCAAGTGGGGATACGCCGGCATCACCGGCGCTCTCCAACAGCTCTTTCGCCATATCAGGACCAAAAACCTTGGCAAGCGTTTCCTCCGACACATGAAAATCCAAAGCAACAAGTTGCCTTGACCGAAGTTCCACGAGCGTCGCGCGACCGTCCTTGATGAGAACCGCCTCCTCGCGTTCATAGTCTGCAGAAACCAATTCGACACCGCGTTTCTTCTGACCCAGTTTCAAGAAGAAACTGTCACCGCCCTTCGTCTCCAACCCGATCTGGATAGGTAAGCCTCCAATTTCAATGATGGCACACACGCTCAGTTCGTCGGCTAGAGAACGCTCACGAGATAGTGTCGCATCGCTTGTTGCGTCGCTACCGTCTGTTAGACGTGCCCGTGACGCGTGCGTGCGTCCGAGCTGGTCCTCTTCCATGTCTTGCCGAATCCTTTTTATAAACCAATCGACACCAAGCGTCTTCTCCATTGCGACGGCGGAGCGGAGGTCCCCCCCCGCAGGGCTATTCCCCCATTGATCCGCCAGAGACGCCAGAGCCTCATCGGAAAGATCGAGAAGATGCCGGGCTAGCGCGTCAACGACTCTGCTCTCCAAGGCGTACTCCACCAAGAGGGAAATAAGGGGGCCGTCTCTCCCCGTGTGGCGTGCCGCAGCCAAGGCCGCGAATTGGTCCTTCAGAAATGCGTTAGGCCTGTGCGGCAGCTGCGCTTCGGCATGCCGTTGGGCCATGACGACTAAATCCCGAATTGGGCCGAGGTGCGTCAGCTTGGTGTTGAAACCGTCTTCCTCCCATGGCAGCCCCCAATGGGCGTCCGGGATGCTTGCAGCGCTGTACAGGAGCTGAAGACTGGGCTCCATGCTCTGCAACCACTCGGAATGACGATCACCCACAGACGCGGCAGCATCTCGCAGCCAGGTCTTCTGCTCTTGCGTAAACTGGGGCATGCGTTCAATAGCCTGGCGCAAAACGGTCGCCGCATTGCTGACGGTTCCGAGCGGCTCCTGGGCCTGCAACCCCGGCAGCATCAGCAACGGGCCCGATAGCATCAGAACGATATATAGCGTCTTATTCAAAACGTGTCTCATCACTCAGCTGAGCATTCTGGTCCATTTTCAGACCGGCACCCTGTCCCCACTTGCCGAAACCGCTGGTTGCATAGACGGCGTCTTTGAGAATATTACGTCGTTTCATTTTTAACATGCTCCATGCACTGCTAATTCTGGGCCCAAGGAAGACCATTCCACCATATAGCGCCGCCATGATTCTCTTGTGGTGTCCCAGGGGTCGAGCGACCTTTTTCAATATATCCCCGAAGTGTAGCGGTCAGGTCTTTGACAGTCTCGGGATGGTCCGTGACCAGATTGTTTGTCTCCTTGGGATCTACAGAAAGGTCATAGAGCTGTCGTTTTGGAAAGCCCTGCTTTAGTGCCGCGCCATCCTTCGGATCGCTCCACCCCCCAGACCCAGCTGAATACTGGAGCTTCCATTTGCCTTTACGCACAACAAAAACGCCGGAGACAGAATGGCAAATCACAGCCTCATGCAGAGGGACGTTTGTGTCCTCTTCGTTTAATGCAGGCATCAGACTCACGCTGTCTTCTGCGGATGTATCAGGAAGCCGAACGCCTACGGCATCGGCGCAGGTCGCCATGATATCCACCAATGAAATGGTTTGGTCTGATTTGCTGCCGGGCTTAATGTGTCCAGGCCAACGCACGATAAACGGGACACGATGCCCGCCTTCAAACGCATCGGCTTTCATGCCGCGCCAGTGATTCTGCAAATCCGTCTCTTTCTCCCTGAGTTGATTGAAGTTGCACTTGGGGGACGTTCCGTTGTCTGAGGTAAAGATCAGCAGCGTGTTGTCAGCAATACCCTGATCTTGCAGGGCCTTCATGATCTGTCCGACACACCAGTCGGTCTGCATGAGCAAGTCGGCGTAGCGGTTGATCTCGCTTTTCCCCTGGAACGCTTTCGAGGGAGCAATCGGGGTGTGCGGGGACGTCAGAGGAAAATAGAGGAAAAAGGGCTTCTTCTTTCCCGCGTGCTGATGAATGTATTCGACGCTCTTCTGGGTGATGCGGGGCAATACAGCCTCAAGCTCCCACCCCTCCACGCCAATTCCCCCGCCGGAGTGGTAGTGAGAAGCGAAAGAAAGCTGTGTATTTGGCACGCCCAGCATGTTGCCGTTTTCAATCCAGACAAAAGGCTGCCAATTCGGGACATCATCACCGAAAGCGTAATCGAACCCACAGCCGGCAGGACCTCCTTCGACTTTTCCATGAAAATCAATTTCTTTCATATGGGTGGTGAAGCCACCACCTTTCTTAGGCCAGTTCCATCCCAGATGCCACTTACCGATACAGGCCGTATGGTATCCATATGACTTGAGCATGCTTGGCAAAGTTAGGCGACCGTCTTCAATCAGCGGAGGCTTCCATTGTCCTACAATTCCTCGTTTAAGACTGCTTCGCCAGGAATACCTACCCGTCAACACGCCATAGCGCGTTGGCGAACAGACGGATGAACCGGAGTGGGCATCCGTAAAATGCATTCCCTGTCCGAGCAACGCGTCTAGGTGAGGCGTGGGAATCCCTGATTTGTCATTGAGGGCTTGCACCGAATCGATTCCCATGTCGTCCGCGAGAATCAGAACAATATTTGGATTCGACAAGCTCACCACAGGTGGCTTACGCGTAGATTTTTCCGGAGCGGCTGTAACACCATGGGTCAGCATGCATACGACTACCGCAACACATTTTACTTTTAGAAACACGAGTCGTTTCATTCTATTTCCCTATGTTTGAAGTCTTGGTTCAAAGACTTATCCTATTTCGCTCTTCACTTCTTTTTTGACAGGATTAACAAGATTTACAGGATGTTGTTCAGAAAACCCTGTTCGGTCACTACCGATTCAATCCTGCTTATCCTGTAAATCCCGTCAAAAACAGTCCTGTTAGTACCATGTTCTTCTGTTCATTCCTGCGGCCAGCGCGCGCAAACTTGCTGCAGCCAGTGCCGGGCGATCAATTCATGCCCCTGCGGGAGGGGGTGAACGCCATCCCACATCCAGTGCCCGGGCGTCACCGCCTTGGCGGCTTCATCGAAAATGTCCTGGGTCTTGATGTGCACGGCGTCGTATTCCTTGGCCAGCTTGGCGACGACCACGCGCAGCTTGTCCGTGGCGTCGCGACGAAACGCATAAGCCCGTTTGTCGGTCAGCCCCCCGGTCGGCAGCACAAAGGGATCCAGCAGCACCAGCCGCAACTCAGGATTGGCCTTTCGGCTGGCATCCAGAATGAAACGATAGTCGGCTTCAAAAGCGGCAGGCGTGACGCTGTGTTCAGGGTTCCTTAAGCCCTGCCCCGCATCATTGGTTCCAACAAGAATACTCAGGAGGTCAGGTTTCATGTCAATGGCATCGGCTTGCCAACGCTTACGGAGCTGCGCAACCGCATTTCCGCTGTGACCGCGATTATAAAAATCCAGCTTCGCTTCGGGCATCTCGACACCCAACCGCGCTGCGAGCAGATACACGTAACTGTGGCCAAGGTAGTGATTACGATCACTCTCCTTACGTCCCCATTTCATATCGGTAATCGAGTCCCCTTGAAACAGCAGGCGACTGCCTGTCTTGAAGGCAGGTAAGCGGTATTCGTACCCACCGAACCCAGGTGCGCTGACTGGGGACGGATCTGCTTCAGCTGAAATCGAAAGCATGAATGCCCCAACCGCCAGGAAGCTCATCATCATTGTGCGTCGATTTTTCATTATGTAATCCTTTTGAAAATCCCAATTCACGCGCCCCTGCCTATTCTACCGAACTTATAGGGAGCTTGTTTTCAGCGGCCGATGCTTCCTGCGAGCTTACTGCACTTGGCGTGATGTTAGCGAGAGCGGCTTCGATCGTTGTGGCTACGAGTCTTGCTTGAAGGGTCTTTCCTTCATCGCCGTAGTGGACGTTGTCAGGCCCCCGCTGATACTGGGCCCGGTTTCCAGCAAATGGTGTGTAGAGGTCATTGATGTCTACGCCGTGTTTTTTCATGACGGCGAGGGCGACGTCACGAAACGCCTTTGCGCGTTCTTCCGTGATGACGATCTCCACCTTTTTCTCAGGGCCAACACAGGGCGGTGTGGTCAACGCGAAAATCAACTTGGCCTCGGTGGCCTTGATCTTGGTGACGATTTGGTCGAGGTTGGCTGCGTATGATTCAGGGGTTGCTTTCTGCACCTGCGACCAGCCATACCAATCCCAGAGCCCGAAATTGAAGTGGATCAGGTCCCAGTCACTGTTACCGAGCCATGTGTCGATGCGCTCAACCCCAACGGCGGAATACTGGCAGTTGCCTTTGACGCGGTGGACATTCGCTTTTCCGGAAAGGAGCTTTCTGACGCCAGCCGTGTAGCCGATCGAGATTGAATCTCCGATGATCAATACTCTGGCAAGGGCGGGGTCATCTTCAGGATTCGCAAAAGGGTCCAGAAAAGGGTCACCGCTACCAGCCCTTTTCCTGTTCTGCGAAACCTTTACGCCGGCCATCAAATACGCATCGGCCCAGCTGGCATGATCGCCCCCCTTACCGTTTCCTGCATCCGTGACCACCAAGGTCAATTCCTTGGCGCCAGCCACAGACATATCGAGCGCTTCGGCCTTGTAGCCCGCGCTGCTAATTTTGCTGCTGGCGAACACCTCTTTCCCGTCCACCAGAATCTTCATTTCCAGCAGACCTTTGTGAGCATCATCCGGCCCGGGAACGACGTGGAATGCCGCAAACTGCCCGTTCAGCGGAAAGGTGATTACGGATTTCGCATGAACACCTAAACCGCGGGCGTACTTTTTGCCGCCCACGCTCAAGGGTTTGCCCTCAACGCCTTTGTCATTCAGCACGCGCCAGAAACTCTCAACATAACTCGCCGCCTCTTTGGTCAGATACGTTTTGCCATCCTTGTCGGCTTTGGGCAGGGCAGAGGTCTTGGCGTCCGGAACCGTCCACTCGAATTGGGCGAGAACCACCTTGGTGATATCCGAACCCTTGCTCGGTTTGAACGCGATGTTTTTTACGTCTGCCCAATCTGCCAACGTCGCCCCATTGGACTGCTTTAACTGTGTGGCTTTTATCGTCATGCGTTGCCACACATCTGACGCAGTAATGTCGATCTCGGTCGTAAAGCCACCGTTTACTTTGAGCGCCAGCGTTTGCGGCTGGGTGCAGTAGAACTTAAAGCTCAGGTCCGCGCCACGCGGTGCTCTCCATTTAGGATCAGAGAATTGGCCGCTACTGGTTCCACGGTGGTTGTCAATGGGACGAAACCCGCTGATCCCCCCTACCCCTTCAGCAGGCGCGGCATGGCTCCAGCGGTCAGCACCACCCGGGAGTGCATCAGACGTCGTATCCGTCGCCACCGCATTGCCAAGTTCGGAGGGGATCACCGCCTCAAAGTCAGATGACACCACGCTGTCATTGTCGTAGCGAATGTTGGCATAGGAAAAGACGTAGTCATCGACGTTCATGACAGGCAGTTTTGCGATCCAGGTATCCCCTTTGCGCTCGGCCTTCACATCGCGCCAGTAGCGTTCAATGTTGTTGGCCGCCTTCAGGCACTGATACACATGCAGTTCTTTGATCCGCTCAGGATCCGCAGGGGTCAGGAGAAATTCCGGAACGCCTGCGGCATCGAGTTTGATCTCCGACGTCGGACGCGCCGGCCAGAAATGATCTTTCTTGAGAACGTGCTTCTCCAACCAGAGTTTGCAGTCATCGCCAAGCTTGTCTGTGTTGTGATGCCCGCGCGCCTGTACCGCAAAATCCCACGGCACATCGGGTCTGAACATCTCGAAGGTCTGGCCCGCACGTTCGTGCCCGCCGTGATGATCATTCGAACCGTTCAGCCACAGACTGGCAGCGGTGATATACGGCGCATGCGCCTGGGGAGCGACTGCGGAGAGAAAGAGCGCTTCACCCGGGCTTGGTGTCGGTTCAAGAGAAGGTACCTGGTACTTCCATAGCCCTCGCGTCCGATAATACTCAATCCAGCCAATACCGAAATACGCCACTGTCGCCTTAACCCGCGGATCCATTCCAAGATTCCACATAATCGTCCCACCATAGGAGAATCCCTTGGCGCCGAGGCGATCGGGGTCGACCTCTTTCTGGGCGAGCAAGTAGCTCACCACACGCCGCTGAATCGCGTTCCAGAGGTAGTGCGAGGTCTGTGTCGGGGCGGTCACGAAGCTCCCGTCAGGCATCTTCGAGTAGATCAGACTGCACCCGTACTCCTTGGCGTTCATATTACCGTGGCATAGGGAAGGCGGGTATTTGGTGTGGTGAGGTCGCTCTCTGATTCCCGAATAGTCGTGCGCCATGACCGCCCAACCGTCGTTTACGTAGGCATTGTCGATTGCCGGTCGGCCCATCCAACCATGTACGTTCATCAGGCCCGGCGCATTCTTAGCACCCGCTTTGACCGCATACGTGCAGAAAACACGTATCTCGGTGCCATTAACGTAGGCGCTGATATACGACTCGCGGGTATAGATCCCGGCCTCCGTTTTCTCGTCGATAATCTCCTCGTTAAAGTCTCCCGCATCCGGATCGAAATCCTTCCAGATGTCTGGCGGTGTCGGTAGCGTCGAGGTGGCGGCCGAACTTATGGCAATGCTCAACTGTGACAAACTCAGTAGCACCAGCATGACGACACGTTGCTTTGCGCTATTCAGAACATTCATTCATGTTTTCCTCGTTCAATTAGGTCGGCAAGCAGCGGATTCCCGTCCAAACGGGTATCACGTATCTCCCTACCATTTCCCCAGCGGTAAACTATTCAGATCGGCAAGACTCGCTTCTGAGACCTGTCCATCAAACGCGCGAATCGCATGACGCAAATTCCGAATCGCTACCGCATAAAGTTTATCGTCAACAGGTTCTTTGCAGGTTGCCCGAGCCGCTTTAAGTGAATTCTGCAATGCATCCGTCGGCACCCCTTTTGCCTTCAATGCTTTGCGCGCCTGGTGCCCAACCTTAATCAGAGAAAGCAACCCGGGCCGGTAAGCAAAACCATCTGCAAGAAACGTTGAAACCGGACCGTCGATGCGGCATTCGCCCCCCACTGGCGGAACGGGTTCCGAATAGATGAGGAAGTTGTTTTCATCGACCAGACAGAAGATGCCGTGCGTCATTCCCGGAGGCGCGACCGCCTCCACGCGTCCTTCCTGCAACTGGGCTGGTGCCTTGACCCACTCCTCCAACCTCGGCGCACGGAATTTAAGTTCAGTACCACCGTTCAGGCTATACAGCAGAAAGGCCTTCTTCACCGGCGCCGTGTCCGTGGCCTTAAACGTCGCCCAGAGCCGCATTTTCTCACTACCCATACCCGTTACGACAGGAACATCCTTCTTTCCAGGAAGCGGGGTCGACGAATCTGGATTCAAATACGGCACCCGTGCATCGTGCTGCGCCATCCAGTCACTCAAGCTGGTCAAAAGTTGCTGCGTCACTTCGGGGTGTTCGTCCACAAGGTTGTTCTGCTCGCCGAGATCTTGATCAAGTTTGAACAGCTGCAGGTCCGGCGCTTCGGTCAATCCGGGCCCGGTGTTTTTCATCAGCTTCCACGGTCCTCTACGAATCACAGAGAACGATTTATTGTCGGCCGGATGATGCCAAAAGAGGGAATCCCGATCCGAACCTTCCGTTGAATGAGCGGTCGTGGTCTCTCCTTTCAAAACAGGAAGAATGTTAGCGCCATCCAGCTCCAACGAATCGTCCGGCGCCATGCCCCCCATGGCCATGAAGGTAGGAAACAAATCCAGAAGGTGCACCGGGGTGTCGATATTCACCCGGCCGCCCGCAATGCCGGGGCCCATCACAATCATTGGGATGCGCACCCCGCCCTCGTACATCCAGGACTTGCCCTCCCGCAGCGGCGCGTTGTCGGTCACTTTTTCAAAGGTCTTTTTCCCGTCCAGCCCCTTCCACGTCGCCAGCCGCTGAGCGCCGCCATTGTCGGAACTGATGATCAAGTAAGTATTGTCGATCAACTTGTGCCCGGGATTACGCGGATCATCAATTGCCTCCAGCGTTTTAACGACTTCCCCCACCATCCAGTCCACCGAATCCACCATGCTGGCGTAATACGGATTGTTAAGTCCGGCTGCATCAGGATCCGCAATCGAGCCGGGGTCGGTGGGAAAATCGATGCCAAGCTTCTTGCAGTAGTGTGCCAGCCGTTTGCGGTCGCGGGTCATGATCGGCCCATGCACCAGCTTAGGGCAGAAATTCAAGAAGAAGGGCTGGTCCTTGCGCCCCACCTTATTCAGCCAGCGCAATGAAATATCGGTCAGACTGTCGTAGGGACGCTCGTCCTCCAACAAGGGAAGAAACAACGGATTGTCGAAATCTTTCAGGCGGTCCTTTGGCTGTGCAAAGATTCCCTCCTTATTGTTGATCTTCTTATCCTTGGGATCGACGATCTCCGTGTCATTGTAGACATGCCCTTCGCCAAACGAGAAATCAAAGCCCAGCTGCAGAGGATTCGGTACCATATTCTCACCACAGACATGCCATTTGCCAACATGAGCAGTCGTATAACCGGCTTTTTTCAAGACGCGGGGAATGATGATGCCTTTCGGGTCAAGGCGAGCCGAATAAAATGGATTCAACTCCGGACGTGATCCCCACGCCCGGGGCATCCGACTGCCTTTCACATGGTATACCCCGTTCTTAACCCCGAACTTCCCAGAGAGATAGGCAGCCCTGGAGGGTGAACAGGTCGGCGACGGCGAGTAGGCCTGCATGAATTGTATCCCCTTGGATGCCACCCGATCAATATTGGGCGTTTCATAAAACGAGTCCTCGCCATGCAGCTTCTCGTAATAGCAATTCACATCCTGCCAACCCAGATCATCCACTAGAATGTGAACAATATTCGGCTTTGGTGCCGCTGCCGCAAAACAGGCCCCTCCAACCACACTCAACATGAAAATACAGATCAATTTCTTCATAAACATTCGTTTTCTAATCACAGCATCCTGCTCCCGTTCTTAATCGTAATCGTAATCATAATCTCACCCGCGATTACGATTACGAGCAGGATTATGATTAAGAATTAGATACAACCGCTCCCCGGTCGCGTCGGATACCCTGGCAGCGAACGACTAAAATCTTCAATCTGACCCGTCAGCATGCGCGCCAGGTCGGATTTGTCGGCGATCAGGTTCCGCGACTGGCTCTCGTCGGTGTACGTATCGTAGAGCGCCTGCAGGCCGCTCACGGGATTGTGCAGCAGCATGTACTCTTCGTGGCGGATGCCGAGCATGGGCCAACCGTCAACATGCTCGTCATTGCCCCGGCAATCGGCATTGCGCCATTCCCACATCATGGGCAGGCCCCGCTCAAATTCCTTGCCGTGCAGCGCGTCGAGCGCACTGACGCCATCCGGCGAAAAACGTCGTGGCATGTCGATACCCGCCGCATCCATAAAAGTCGGCGCCATATCGACGGCCGAGATCCACGTATCGTCATTCACCTGGCCAACCGGTGTGTGCCCCGGCCAGCGCACAATGAACGGCACACGGATGCCGCCATCATAGAGCTGCCCCTTGTGACCGCGCATGTTGAACACACTGCCGTCGAATCCATGCTCCAGATTTTCGAGATTCGGACCGTTGTCGCTGGAGAAAACGATCAGCG
>JBLHHU010000002.1:0-45747 GCA_047615735.1 Kiritimatiellia bacterium
TTGCCGTTGTCTTGGCCGTATCCTTGAGACCAATAAGCTCAACTTCTTCACCCACCTTGACGATACCGCGGTCAACACGGCCCGTCACCACCGTGCCACGACCTTCGATGGAGAACACGTCTTCGATCGGCATTAGGAAGGGCTGATCGGTCACACGAACCGGCTCAGGAATGAACGAGTCGAGTGCGTCAAGCAATTCGCCGATCGAAGCACATGCTGGGTCACTTACATCTGTTGCCCCGGCTGCAGGAAGCGCAGAACCGCGAATCACAGGGCAGTCATCGCCAGGGAAGTCGTACTTGGTCAGCAATTCACGAACTTCCAACTCAACGAGGTCGAGAAGCTCTTCGTCGTCAACGAGGTCCACCTTATTTAGGAAGACAACGATCTGAGGCACACCAACCTGACGAGCGAGCAGGATGTGCTCACGCGTCTGAGGCATAGGACCATCAGCAGCACTAACCACCAAAATTGCGCCGTCCATCTGTGCGGCACCGGTGATCATGTTTTTGACGTAGTCAGCATGGCCCGGGCAATCCACGTGCGCATAGTGACGGTTCTCTGTGCTGTATTCCACGTGCGACGTCGAAATGGTGAGAATCTTGGTTGCGTCACGACGACCAGCACTTTCAGAAGCTTTGGCAACTTCGTCATACTTGATCGATGTGCTCAAGCCCTTCAAGGACTGCACATGCGTCAATGCAGCGGTCAATGTGGTTTTGCCGTGATCCACGTGGCCAATGGTGCCCACGTTCACATGGGGTTTCAAACGATCAAATGTCTCTTTCGCCATTTTGTCTACCTCTTTCCGTACTGGTTCTGTCTATGTTTGCTTTACAAATGTTCGTGTACGCGAGCAACCCAATTGGAGCCCATGAGCGGGATCGAACCGCTGACCTCGTCCTTACCAAGGACGTGCTCTACCAACTGAGCTACATGGGCGCGTCTTCTCGCCTACCACTATTACAGACGAAAGCAACAGCGTCTCCTGATGATTCGGAACCATGCCCAGTCGTTCAGGCGACTCTGCTGCAATCTAAGCGAAAATAAGTGCCCGCATACGCTCTCGGGCCTCTAATAAAAAACGGAGCAAAGGTACCAAAATGAAAGTAGCGGTCAATCCTTTTTGGGATATTTATTTATTTTTTTTCAAAAACAGAAGGATTTGGACTTAAATCCCGTTTCAAAATTAAGTTCAGGTATGGATCGTGCTCTCTATTTCGCCCAAGGCAGCCGACATAAATACACGCAAAATCCTATAAACAAAGGGCTTACAAATCTAAACAGGTGAAATTGCGCGACACCTTGGTCGCAAAGGCGTCCCACGCGGCAAAGGCCGACCGCCCCCTACCCGGAAAGCGCCTTAGACAACGCGGCGGCCAAATCTCTCACATTGTAGGGTTTGGCGATACTGCCGACGAATCCGTGCGATTCGTAACCCGAAAAAACGCTACTAGCTGAATATCCGCTTGATACAAGCGCGCGCACATTGGGATCAACCTTATACAGCTCAGCGAGCGTTTCCTCACCGCCCATACCGCCAGGGATCGTTAGATCCAGAATGACAACGTCAAAGGGTTCCCCTGCTTGAGCCGCTTCAACATAGGCATCTACAGCCGCTTTACCATCTGGAACGCAACGACTTGTATAATGAAGTAGTTCAAGAATATGCGTCAGAAGATTACGAATGATCTCTTCGTCATCCATCACCAATACACGTTTCCCCACACCCGACGACGTCGGCGCCTCACGATCGGTCATGACGGGTTCCTTTGTTTCCATTGTCGCGGGCAAATAGAGCGTAAATGTCGATCCCTGGCCGGGTTTTGACTCTACAACTAGATCGCCTCCGTGTTTGGCCATGATGGAGTAGCAGATGGCCAGTCCGAGTCCGCTACCGTCTTCTTTGGTCGAAAAGTAGGGATCGAATATTTTGGGTAAGAGCGCACTGTCGATGCCAACACCGCTATCATGAAAGGAAACCTCAATATATAGGCCCGCTTCAAGGTTCAAACCACGCGAAACGCCCTCGACCTGCAACGCAAAGTTACGCGCATTAACATCGATCGTACCCCCGCGCGGCATGGCCTGAGCAGCGTTAATAAAGAGATTTTCGATGACTTGTCCAATCTGTGAAACATCAATGTACGCCGACCACAACCCGCTTTCGGCAACAATGTGGCTGGCACAATTGGAACCAACCAGCGAGAAACGCGTGGTTTCTTCAAGAAGCTCTTCAACATTTGTTATCTCACGCAGGGGTGCCCCACCACGGGCAAATGTCAGCAATTGATGGGTCAACGTCTTCGCGCGTCCAGCCGCACCTTCCGCCTCGTTTAGGGCACGTGAGCACTGCTGGGCCGTCGTTTCAGGTAATGCCGCATAAGATATGTTGCCAACAATACCTGAGAGTAAATTGTTAAAATCGTGCGCGATGCCACCCGCAAGTACACCAAGCGATTCCAAATGATCCGAACGCAACATTTGTTTCTCCGCCATGCGCCGCAAAGTCACATCACGCAATGTCACGAGACGCGCCCCTTTACCGTGCCATTCGGTTTCAGAGTACAGCGCCTCGATTAAAGAACGGCCGCCGTCGGCACGCTCGGTCTCAATCTGAACTTCGCGACCAAGATCGATATGGTAATCAAACGCTTGCCCAACGAGCAGATCCAGATGCGTCTGCAACAAGACTGCCGCAGCAGGATTGGCGTACAGCACTGTGCCTTCTGGATCCAACACAAGAACACCTTCCATGCTCTGCTCAACCAAACTGTGGAAATCAGCGCGCGATTGATCCAATTTTGCGTTCGTCAGGCGCAGTGCTGCGGTACGCTCTTCGACGAGGCTTTCGAGCTCTTTTTGATGGGCGCTTAACCTAACCTCGGCCTCCCGCCGTTGTGATATATCACGCACATGCAGCAGCAGCGCATCCTTGCCACCATACTCGACACGACTACCGTGAACCTCAACGGGAACAGCCAGACCACTGCGCGTGTAACGCCACCCTTCGAAGGTCGTCAACGAATCCGTCCATTCCAGAAAGCGGCCGGCAACTTCATCGCGTTGCTCCGCGGGCACAAGGTCGAGCACATTCACGCCAATTAACGCGTCAACAGGCATGTCATGTAGCCGCGCAGCGGCGGCGTTGCAATCCAGCACATTTCCTTCGAAATCTTCCACGAAAATAGCATCTGCCGAGTGTTCAAAGAGACTGCGCAGATAGCGCTCGCTTCGCGTTAACTGCTGTGTTTGCTCATCCAATTGCGAGGACAGTTGCACTTCATGCGCAAGCAAGGTGTCCTGGTACTGTTTCATGCGTAACAATGTGCGCACTTGTGCCACCAACTCATCGCGTTGAAATGGCTTACACAGATAACCGTCGGCGCCTTCGTCGAAACCGGTAATGCGATGCTCACGTTCGACGAGAACACCGGAAATCATTAACACCGGTATGTGAGCCAATTCGCGTTTTGATTTCAGATGTTTGCAAACATCGAATCCGCTTATCCCTGGCAACACCGCATCCAGCAGAATCAGATCGGGGCGAAACGTGTTCAGGACGTCGAGCGCGAACTCGCCGTCAAGCGCCGTGCGAATCACCACAGCATCCAAGCTGAGTTCGAGAATCGTCTTCAGAAGGTCAACGCTCTCAACGGAGTCTTCTACGATTAGAATATTGGAAGACATCATTGCATCACCGCGAACGAGGTTGTCCTATATCATGGATGTGCATCTCGCAAGGATTTGGGATGAGAAGCGCGTCGTTCACGGTTCTGTAAAATAGCATGCCGCGCAGCACCAAACAAGCGTTTCAAACAGAAGTCACGTGGCGAGGGCAAGACGCGGCAACGTCACCTGTCTTGGAATCAGCCCACAAAACGAGCGTAACGCTCACGCGCGATCTTAGGGTCACTGGTCCCCTCCATGATGGCGCGACCATCAGGAAACAGCGTAAACGCCGCATCAGGCCCGGCAAATTTCAACAGATAAGGATTCACCGTAACCTGACCGCTCGCACGGAGCGATTCAGCCAAACGCTCAAGATCAACGGTGTGGTCCTCTTTCCACGAGACTTGCACAGCGTCGCGACCACATAAACTGGTCGCCATGGAACCGCGTTCAGCGTTCAGATAGTCAAACTGGTGCTTCACGCAGGCTGCGCAATCCATCACGCGACTGTCCATTGTTTGAATTCGTTTATGTTCACCACTCCAAACATCGGTGTAGATCATTTCCTTGCGTACGCCGCCACTGACACGGCACAACAAACGCAGTGCCTGGGTGGCTTCATATGCGGCAATGATATGAACGATCGCGGCAAGCACGCCTGCTGTATCACAGGTTGGCACCGTGCCAGGTGCTGGTGGTTTTTCGTAAAGACAACGCAAACAGGGCGTTTCCCCCGGAACGATTGTGGTCGTCATGCCGTAACTGCCCACGACGGCGGCATAAATCCAAGGTTTCTTAAGTTGAATGGCGATGTCGTTGATTAAATAGCGTGTTTCAAAATTGTCTGTGCCATCCAGAATCAGGTCCACATCCTCGACAACAGCGCGAATTGATGCGGAATCAACGTCACGCACACAGGCCTCGACCTCGCTCAGGGGATTGATACGCTCCAGTTTGCGCCGCGCGGCTTCAGCCTTAGGGAGATTCTTAGCCACATCGTCGGAATCAAACAGAACCTGACGCTGCAGATTGGATTCATCGACGAAATCGCGATCAACAATACGTAAAAAGCCGATGCCTGCACGCACAAGGATATCCGCGACGATTGTGCCCAGTCCGCCGCACCCGATCACCACCGCTCTCGCCGTCATCAGCGAGCGCTGCCCGTCTTGACCGATCGGCTGAAAAAGGGTCTGCCGGGAATAGCGTAACGGCTGCTCGCTGCCGTCCGCCGATGATGGCGCGGTTTCAGCCATCAAGCCTCAGCACTTTCTCTTAAGGCCTGACTACGCGCTGCAGCCGCGGCCACGGTTTCCGCCAGTACAGCACGAACATCGCTGGCGCCGAGGACCTGCATTCCAGCTACCGTGGTCCCGTTCGGAGAACTGACGGATTCGATCAACGCTTGCGGCGTTCCGCCCTGTGCCTGCAGGACCTGCGCCGTGCCCAGAAACGTCTGTAGCGCCAACGTATAGGCCTGCCCCTCGGACAAGCCCAGCGCAACGCCCGCAGCGGCCAGCGCGGCCAGCAAATAGGCAACGAAGGCCGGACCTGATCCACTGACAGCCGTCACCGCATCAAACAGAGACTCATCCGCTTCCACCACCTCGCCAAAAGCGGCCAACAAACGTACAACCAACGCTCGGTCTTCCGCTTGAACATGCGCATTGCAACAAAAAACATTCATACTGGCGCCAACGCTGGCGGCCAGATTAGGCATGACCCGCACCACCTTTGCCGTATCAAATGAAGCCGCGATCTGATCCAGAGTTTTGCCCGCGGCTATCGAAATAAGCAACGCCTGCGGCGGCACCACGGTGGCAGCTTCTACCAAAACCGACCCCAGTACCTGAGGTTTAACCGCCAGAAACACCACATCGGCTTCGCGAACGGCTTCCGCGACAGCGTCCACGACGACAACATCCAAAGTGGCGGCCAAATATGCTCTCCGTTCTTCGACAATCTCACACACCACCACCTGCTTCGCCTCACAGACGCCATCACGCAACAGACCGGTAACAATGGCCTCAGCCATTTTACCGCCACCCAAAAAGACTATTTTCATATACTCCTCAACACGTTGACATCACGAGGCTCAGCCCTCGTCTACAACAGATACGCGCCTCACTCGGCCGTGTCGAGTGCATCTTTTGGTATTCACAAGCACGGCGGGACATGCGACACTGCGCGCTCCTATGACACTAACAAGAAGAACTTTTGAAAAATACGGCTTGGTTTCACTGGGCTCAAGTGTGCACCAAAAACGGTCGTATCGCAAGCTGCTGGCCTGGTTGATTCCTGCCCTGGTGGTGATCGCGGCCTGGTGGTGGATTAAGGTTTTTGACAATTTTCACACGGTGGTCGATCAGGAGCTCTACCGCTCGGCGCAACTATCGCCCGGCGAGCTTGAAAACTACATCGAAAAGTATCAGCTACAGTCGGTCATCAATCTTCGCGCGAGCACACAATCTGTCTGGTGGGCCCGCGAACAAGCCGTCTGTGAATCCGCCGGCGTGACCTACCTGAATGTTCCCATCAGAGGATCCCAGGAACTGACCAGCGAATTACTGGACACGCTACTACAAACCATGCAAGACGCCCCCAAGCCAGCCTTGGTCCACTGCCGACACGGCGCTGACCGCGCAGGCCTCGCCTCCGCCTTGTACCGTTTCCATGTAAGTGGCGACACACAGAAACAAGCGAAGCGTCAGTTACGATCGCGCTACGGTCACATTCCCCTTATCGCCCCCATGAACCGCAAGTATGGCAAGGCGTTTCGCGAATATGCACAAACAGAGAACGAGACCACCATTGAGTAACGCACCACTGTATCCCCTAACGTTCAGCCCCCTGTACCAAGACTACATTTGGGGCGGCACGCGTATGCAGGACACGCTTGGGCGACGTCCAGAGACGGCAATCTGTGCAGAATCATGGGACGTGTCCGATAGGCCGGAAGGCCAAAGCGTCGTGTCCAACGGCGCACTAGAGGGCACGACCCTGCGTCACCTCATGCAATCGCGTCGCCGTGACCTGGTCGGTGCTCTCAAAGCGGACGTCGATGTCTTCCCCCTCTTAATCAAGATCATCGACGCAAACAAGACGCTGAGCATTCAAGTTCACCCCGACGATGCTTCCGCGGCCCAACATGGGGGTGAAGCGAAAACAGAAATGTGGTACGTGCTCGATGCCGATACCGACGCATGCGTGTATGCGGGGTTCAAGGCCGAAACGACCGCGGATGCGTTCAAAGCCGCCATCCACGACGGAATGGTCGCCGATGTCTTACAAAAGCAACCCGTTCGCCCGGGTGACGTGGTGTTTATTCCCGGAGGGCGCATTCACGCCATTGGCGCAGGCTGCTTGATTCTTGAAATTCAACAAAACTCGAACACGACGTATCGCGTGGATGACTGGGGACGCCTCGGCGTCGACGGCAAACCGCGCGACCTTCATTTGGACGCAGCCTCGCGCGTCATTAACTGGACCGACACGGCCAGTCCCATGCAAAAGGCCGAGCGCCTCGGTCGTGCCACACGCGAGAGAGAAGAATGGCGCCTTTTAAGCTGCGACCACTTCTATCTCGGCCAGATCAACATGAGCGTCCCGACGCAACTAAGCAGTGCTGACAACACCTTTGAAATCCTATTCTGCAAATCTGGGACCGCGCGAATTGCGGCAGGCGAAACGGTCGTAGATCTAGCCCCGGCAACGTCGTGTCTGATCCCCGCGAACGTTACGGAATACACATTATCATCAGCCGTTAGCGATACAGCTGCCAGTGTCATGCGCATCCTGCCTGGACCCTATTACATGGACGGACAGAGCGCCTAATCGCGATAGCACCAGCGCCCCACCCTGATTACGCGCCTTTTGCGTAGTGCAACAATCGGTCAGCAACATCGCGCGCGGCACCTGGCCGCGCCATCGTCGCCAGGGCCTGCTGCATGCTGGCGCGCTGATCGGGATCGCCAAGCAGCGACCCCACTAATTCGCTCAGCGCATCCTCAGTCATCGCCGACTGATCCATGAGACGTGCCGCGGCTTGCGTTTGCATGGACTCAGCGTTCAGTCGTTGATGTCCACCACCTGCACTGGGATGCGGAACAAGAATGGAGGGAAGCTGATGTTGGGCGAGTTCACAACACGTCGCCGCACCGGCGCGACAGATCGCTAAATCGGCTGCCGCATACGACCTCGGCATATCGTTGCAGAACGCCATGACCTCACTTGCAACACCTAGTTCTTCGTAAGCTGCTCGCACCGCTACATCACGATCGGCACCCGTCAAGTGTATCGAACGAATCGCAACACCACGCTCTTGAAGCCGCCCCATGACACGCGGCAACAGGCTGTTCAGAACGGCCGCGCCCTGACTGCCGCCCATCACCAGCACGCACAGCGGATCGCCCCCATCCCGTTCAGGCAATCGACGTGCAACGTCTGTTCCGGCACCGCGTATAGGTAAACCCGTGCAACGAAACGCCCGACCGCGCATCAGGGATTCGGTAACGTCAAAGGTAGTGCACACCTCACGCGCAAAGCGGGCCAGGAACATCACGGCCTTGCCGGGTGTCGCATTGGCCTCGTGCAGAACAACAGGAACACGAAGCAAAGACGCCGCCAACACGGGCCCAACGGATGCATAACTCCCCATAGCAAGCAGTGCATCCGGCTTACCCCGCCGCATGATTCTCCAAGATTGTATTATCGCGCGCGTCAGGAAAAAGCATGTCGCAACCTTGGCGAACACGCCTCCACCGAATCCACGGGCAGAAACCGTGATTGTTTGCGCAGGCCATTGACGTAAGCCATCGGCTTCAACATCACGACCCGAAACCCACAGCGTGACCTCGTGTCCTTGCGTCAGTAACACGTGGCCCACGGCGATCCCAGGAAAGAGATGCCCGCCCGTACCACCACATGCAATGCCAATTTTCATGACCACACAATAGGTATTAAGTGGCGTATAGGCAATCTTCTCAGTTTATTTGGCACATTTCAGGCGATATCGATAACAAGATTAGCGTTGAGCTGGTGTCGGCGTTTCGATATGGTTCTTGGCTCTAGCAGATGCCAGCTCAACGGGGCAGCTTGCCGAGACAAACGATGAAAACCGAAGAAAAATACCGAGCGGGGATTCCCGAAACGCGCCGCATTGTGATCAAGGTGGGTAGCCGGGTGCTTGTTCAGAAAAACGGCCGCCCAGACACGCGCCGCATGCGTAAGCTCGTCAACGAGATCGCCCGCCTACGCCACGACGGAAAAGATGTTATCCTCGTCACCTCAGGTGCAATCGCTGCTGGCATGCAGACGCTGAAAATGCGCGAACGCCCCACCAAACTGCCAGACCTCCAGATGGCGGCCGCCGTTGGTCAGACTCGGCTTATGTCACTATACACGGACATGTTCGCAGCCAAAGGTTGTACCATCGGGCAAATTTTGCTGACCAATGACAATTTCACGCAACGAATGCGAACAACCAATGCGAAGCGTACCATTGAAAACCTGCTCCGCAACGGCGTCGTCCCTATTATCAATGAAAATGATGCCATTACCGACGAAGAAATACGGGCGGATCTGGTATTGGGCGACAATGACCTTCTGGCAACGCTGGTCTCGAAATTGATCCGCGCCGACCTGATGCTTTTGCTCACGACCGCCGATGGCGTTCGCGCGCCGTCCACGCCGGGCCGCACGAAGCGTGTGTCGTTTATCGAAGACGTGAACCGCAACGTGATGCGGCTCGTCACACCGGACGACAGTTCATTCTCGAAAGGCGGTATGGCCAGTAAACTCCACGCCGCCCGGGATGCGGCGAAATCAGGATGCCTTGCCATCATTGCCAACGGTCGCGAAACAGGAATTATCGGCCGCGTCATGAAAGGTGACGACGTTGGCACAATCGTACTCAGTGCGCTTAAGCAAAAGCGTCGCTCCGGCAAATGACAACTCAACATAGACGCCGTCAGACTTGTCTGACCGTTCGTTTTTAAACCACGTTACGGGTCCAAAGCTATGTCCATAGAAGCCGAAATTCAAACCATAGGGGCGCACGCCAAACGTGCGGCCGGCGAATTAAACCTGATCGGGTCGCGCAAAAAAAACCTGATTCTACAATCCATGGCCGATGCGCTCGAAGAACAGCGTCACGCCATTGCAATCGCCAATGAAAAGGATCTAGCTGCAGGGCGTGAGAATGGGCTATCCAGCGCGTTACTCGACCGGCTGCGCCTGGATGACCAGCGCATGGATTCTATGATTAAAGGAATTCGAGATGTGGCAGACCTCAAAGACCCTATCGGCACACGGATTAGTCGCTGGATTCGCCCCAATGGCCTTCAAATCATCAAGCAGCGTGTCCCCATCGGCGTGATTGGGATCATTTACGAATCACGGCCCAATGTCACGGCAGACACCGCAGCACTATGCATCAAGACCTCCAACGCCGTCATTTTACGTGGTGGCAAGGAAGCGATGCATTCCAATGCTGCCATCGCCGACGCACTTGCCGAAGGCGGTCAGCGCAAAGGTTTGCCAGACCATGCGATCCAACTCGTTCGCACAACCGATCGTGCGGCTGTCTCGGCGTTGCTCAAAATGGACGACAAGTTGGACCTGATCATTCCTCGTGGCGGCGAAGCATTGATACGCACCGTTACAGAACAGGCACGTATGCCGGTCATCAAGCACTACAAGGGCGTCTGCCATACGTACGTGGATGCGCAAGCCGACTTGGAAATGGCAACTGAGATTGCCGTGAACGCAAAGTGCCACCGTCCCGGCGTTTGCAACGCCATGGAGACCCTACTTGTGCACGAGGAGGTCGCGGCCGCTTTTCTGCCCCGCGTGGCCAAGCGGCTCGAGGCCGCTGGCGTCGAACTTCGCGGCGATGCCCGTACGTGCGAATTAGTGCCCACCGCCATGCCGGCCACCGAAGAAGATTGGTTCGAAGAATACCTCGACCTCATTTTGGCAATCCGCGTTGTGCCGTCCTTAGACGAGGCCGTCGAACACATCAACACGTATGGCTCGAGGCATTCCGACGCCATCGTATCGTCGGACGAGGTTGCCCAGAATGCATTTCTAAAGCGTGTCGACTCATCAACGGTTTATGTTAACGCCTCAACACGCTTTACGGACGGTGCCGAATTCGGAATGGGTGCGGAAATTGGGATCAGCACGGACAAATTGCACGCACGCGGCCCGATGGGCCTCGAGGAATTAACAACCTACAAGTACCTGATCATGGGAAAAGGTCAGATACGCGACTAAGCGATACGCGGGCGTCTTACTTTGTACCCACGGACAGGTCGAGAATAGGCTCTTCGTCCAGCAAACTACGGCTTGGCAGAGCCGCGGCATTCGGGCCAGCCGCGTTCGATTTTCCTGATATGGCGTCGTTCACCGCGTTTCGTACGTCAGAGGTCGAAACGTCTTCAGCTGTTGGAGCATCTTCTATGACCGGCATGACCTCCAATTCAACGGTTGAGCCCGTCAGCTTAATTTCCTCGCCCGGCTCAATTCTAAGCCCCGGGCTGCGCTCGCGCTGACCAGACGTTTTGATCGTCGTCGGCTCGATCTTGAGGTCGACAACCTCAACGGGCTCCAAATCTTTGCTACCTAAATTTGCACCAACGGGTGGCTGCGTCGGCTGCTTGCCTTGGGGTGGACCGTATTTGCCCCAACGACGCTGGTCATAGTTTCGATCATAGAGATCCAATCCGTGGCGCTTGCCGAGCCAACGCCACTCTGCGCCGCTGAACGAAAAAAGCCCATCCAGCTTGTTAATCACAATGGCAGATTCAAGTGTGGGGATTTGGTGCGCATTGGGAGCGGTCGACAGTGCACGCGCAAGACCGGTTGGAATACCTTTCGACGGTCCTAGAGCGATCGTATGCGCAGGATGCGTGGAAAAAGCGCCCCCTGAACTGACGTCGAGGGGGGACACTTGACGCCAGGAAGCGCTCGATGCGTCCCAAGTGTGCAAGAAAGGAGCACCCGTTTGGTCGCGCTCGTAAGACACGATTTGAACGCTCCTAATCTCAGCCAAATCAAAGGCAAGATTGACCGCGCTCTCGGTGGCCGGAACCACCAAAGCCACTCCGCCTGATTTTTGGGAGTCCTGTGCGATGGAACCCCAGAAGAGAAACAACGGAACGACACTAAGTAAAACGAAGCGATCTTTTTTCATAACAAAACCTCTCATACAGCATCCTTTGAATAACGGTGCTGTTTGTCAACGCCAATAGCGTATCGATCCATAATTGAAAACAATGTGGCTGACGCCCAAAACGAAAGAAAACGAAGCCCACGACTCTACACCTACTTGTAGATTTCGGAAAGAATATCTTCCTGGGGGTTCAAGGTCGACGGCATGCCCGTGATTTCCCCCAACTTGTTGATCAAGGTTAACAAGCGTTGTCCACTGGTCGAGGCCAAGTCCAGCATGTCTGCCTGCGACTGCTCCAATGAGCCCAAACGCTGGTCCTTTACCATATCAATGGAACAGTTTACCACGGATAGAGGCTGACATAGCTCCTGCGTAATTTCCGCAAGCACGCGCATGGTTTCTTCAGAATCCGCGGGTGTTGCATCCTTCTCCGTCGACTTGATCGACGCCAGTTTTTCCTCAAGTCCAATAATTTTAGAATCCGTCGCCTGCATGAGTACGCCGACCTGACTCTCGACCTCTTGAAGAATGCCGAGCATGCGGTCTTGATCGAAGTCCTGGCCAGCCGTTCCAGGCACGGCGCCTTCAACCCTCTCCATGAGCCCCGCAAGTGCACTTCCACTGGTGAGAACGTCAGAGGAGTCTTCGAAACCGCCCTGGCGAAGAATGGAATGCATCTCAGCATTGGAGATGCCCAGTGCGACAGCTTGCTGACGCACGGCATCAATATCAAGGTCGCCATCCTGCTTTGTTCGCAAAAAGCGAGTCAGCCGCTTTTCATTTTCACGCAAGGCGTCACGATGATGCGCGTAATCATCCACCATGGATTCGGTCATCAGCGTATCAACCGCCCTACCGATAGTGCTCGAAATGCCGACACTGTATGAATCCGGAACGGTTTCTGGAGAACGACCCAAAAGCTCATTCTCGAGAAGGTTCAAGTTCTGGGCAAGCGCGCGCTTGCCCTTTGCGGTATGGGCATCGTCCCCGCCAAGCAGCGCATCACAGCCGCGCTTCAGGTTCGTCAATATTCGGGACGCCATTTGCTCGACGTTGTCGGATTCTGTATCCTGCTCTACCGATTTGACGATTATATCCGACAAACGTGACGGGTCCTTGATGGCTTTTTCCAGCGCCCGCGTCCCGTTTGCATCCAACACATCGCCTTGGGAATCAAGCAGTCCAAGCACAGCCTTTTCGTTATCGCTACCGACGCCGATTTCGTCCTCGTCGACAACAATCTGCCCCTCTTCAACGGCTGCGTACTTAATCTCTCTGACTTTAACGTGAACGATGCCAGCTTGTTTGAGCGCCTCGTCCAAACCAATGTCGACAGAACGTTGCCCCTCGGCGCTGTCGCTTAAAATTTGCAGAAGCGAAGAGAATTCGTCCCGAGTCAGACCCGCGCTGAAGCTGAGCCCCATGATTTCAGCAGAAAGCAACTTCGCAACAAGGGCTTGAACCAGTGAATTCTTTTGGGAAACAAGCTTCCCGTTGATGACAAGATCTTTTTCCGGCCAAGACAGGATGATCTCATCGGCGACAGTGCATGCCGCAAGAATCTGCTTAAAACATGAATCGACGGTCTCTTGTGTGATGGCATGCTTAACGCCATAGAGGCTCATCTGGCTTAAACCGCGCCCAAGTGTGCGCGCAAACGATTCAAAGTCCACCTCGGGTTCAGATTTACCGGAATGCACTGCAGGGTGTTTGTCGACAGACATCTACTACTCTCCAATAATCGAAACAACGCAATTAATGCTTTTGAGAACGTAACAAATTTTACACATATTGGCCAGTGCATAAAAAGACGGGTGTGTCCCAATTTGGAACACACCCGTCAGAACCCCTTTGGGCAATTGGCCCCGCCAAGGGAGCCAACGCCCACCCTAACCCTAGCAAGGATTAACCGATAGCATCCGCACCGGTTTCACCTGTTCGGATGCGTATGCAATCCGCAAGATCCAAAACAAATATTTTACCGTCACCAATGTTTCCCGTGCGGGCAGCCTCGATGATCGTGGCCGTCGTTGAATCGACAAACTCATCATTGATGGCGATCTCAAGACGAACCTTTTTCAACAAGTTCACCTCAATGTCGGCACCACGATACGATTCGTGATAGCCCTTCTGTTGTCCGCAACCCAGCGCATTCGTGACCGACATCTTGTGGATGTCCTTTTCGAAGAGCGCCTGTTTGACGGGCGTCAACGCCTCTGGTTGAATGTATGCTATGAGCAATTTCATTTCGCTTTTCCTTCCTCCGGGGCATGATCCCCGGACTATTTCAGCCTAAATACTGTCTATTAATCGATACGTGATGTTTCGAACTACTGCACAGAGAAGATCTGGAATCCACCATAGGCTTCCATACCGTGCTCGCCGACATCCAATCCGCCCAGTTCTTCTTCTTTCGACACACGCAGACCAATGGTCGCCTTGATCACGAGGAAGATGGCAGCAGATGAGATCACACAGAACACGCCAGTAGCGCCAATTCCGATCAACTGAGCAACAACATCTTTTCCTGTTCCGAAGATGCCGGTAGCCAATGTACCCCAGATCCCACACACGAGGTGGACCGAGACCGCACCCACTGGGTCGTCAATCTTCGAACGGTCAATCGCGATAACAGAGAATACAACCAGTATTCCGGCGATGAAACCAATGATAATCGCCTCGGTCACGCTGACGACATCGGCGCCTGCGGTGATGCCGACCAGACCGGCCAATGAGCCGTTGAGCACCATGGAAAGGTCAGGTTTCTTCTGCACCGTCCACGAGACAAGCATTGCACCCATGATGCCAGCAGCGGCAGCCAGGCTGGTCGTCACGAGCACGAAGGACGTTGTCACCGGATCAGCGGACAGCACGGAGCCACCATTAAACCCGAACCAACCGAGCCACAAGAGGAATACACCAATGGTCGCCAGCGGCAAACTGTGCCCCGGAATTGCCCTGATGCTACCATTAACATACTTACCGAGACGTGGTCCCAGAATGATTGCGCCAACGAGAGCAGCCCAGCCACCCACGGAGTGAACCAGTGTTGATCCTGCGAAGTCGTGGAAACCGCGCTCGGCCAACCAGCCACCACCCCAGTGCCATGAACCCACGATTGGGTAAATGAAGGCAACATAGATAAGGCTGAAGATCAGGAAAGACCCGAGCTTTATGCGCTCGGCTACCGCACCCGAAACAATGGTCGCGGCGGTCGCGGCAAACATTCCCTGGAACAAAAAGTCTGTCCAGTAGGTATACCCAGGATTGTAAGCACTGGTGTCATTCGCGGGATTGCCCATTTCATTGGCAATGCCGAAGTCGAATTGACCCAGAATATTGGCAATGCCCCATTCTGCCGGATACATCAGGTTGAAGCCAATGATCGTATAGGACAAGAGACCAATCGCAATAATGCCCGTATTCTTAAACAGAATATTGACGGTATTCTTTGCTCGCGTTAGCCCCGCTTCCAACGAAGCAAATCCCAAATGCATCGCGAACACCAAAAATGTGGCAACCATCATCCACACATTGTTCACGGTAAACATCTCATCGGAGACACCCGTCTCCTCCTGTGCCCACACTCGCCCTGCGCCTATTACAAATAGGCCCACGGTCGCCAATAATCCTACGCGTCGCTTCGGCAGCTTCATCCATTCTCCTTTGTTGAGGTTTTCCATTGCCAAGATTTCGAAGGTCTCTAATGCAGAGACCGTGCCAACGCATCTGATCTGTCCCTAAAAAATGTCACAAGATGTTATACGACAAAGATTTAACACAATATGTTTTTTTGAACTAACGTTTCGAGACAAGCACGCAAATACACTTTTGTCACAAAAATTGGCGTTGGGACAATTTTGTATCCCCAAAAAAGGATACCCAATTCATACAGAAATTAGTGAGAACCGAAGCTCGGTTCGGGCGTGTTTATTGGCACCATAGAAGCGATTAGTTTGACACGAGATGCTCGATCCAGATAAGAATCTGGCGCAATGAAGACGAAAACACTTATATTTCTTGGTGACGGCATGGCCGATGAGCCCATCGAGGAACTGGACGGTAAAACGCCGCTTCAGGCCGCGCATACACCCGCCATGGACCGAATTGCTCGCGAGGGCGTGAGCGGAACGCTGCATACCCTCCCAGAAGGCTTTCCGACCAGCAGTGATGTGGCCAACATGTCCGTACTGGGCTGCCACATTCCGAGCGACTATTGCGGGCGCGGTCCACTGGAAGCCGCCGGACGCGGCATTGCGCTCGCCCCAGATGACGTCGCGTTCCGCCTCAACTTGACAACGGAACGTGACGGTATCCTCACCGACTACTCCGGCGGACACCTTGCGCAGGACCATGCTGACGAATTGATCGCCCTCTTGAACGACGCCTTCGGGTCGGAGCGCGTACGGATCGAAGCAGGCGTCAGCTATCGCAACCTGCTTATTCTGTCCGGTCCCGAGTTCACCTCCGCTGTCGTGACCGAAAAACCTGACGATAATCAAGGCAATCGCGTGGACGAACACCTGCCACATGCCGACGCGCCGGAGGCGCAAGAGACGCTGGCCCTCCTCTTAAAGATCATCAGCGAAGCACCAGAAGTGATGGCGCAGAGCTCGGTCAATCAGGCCCTGCTCGCCAAAGGCCAACCCCTGCGCACAAACGGCCTATGGCCCTGCCATGGAGGTCACGCGGCTAAGCTGACAACCCTGAAAAGCAAATATGGCATCGAAAACAGCGCGGTGATATCTGCCGTGGATGTGATCCTCGGACTGGGACATTGCCTGGGCATGCAGGTCATCACGGTGCCCGGCGCGACGGGCTACATCGACACCAACTACGAAGGTAAGGCCGATGCGGCGATTCAGGCGCTCCACACGAATGACTTTGTCTACCTGCACGTCGAAGCGATTGACGAAGTCTCGCACGAACAACGTTTGGATTTAAAACTGCAGGCGATTGAAGATTTTGACCGCCGCGTCGTTGCCCGCGTTTTGGATAACATTAGCGACGATGTCAATGTGGCTGTTCTACCCGATCACCCCGTGCCCATTTCCATTGGCAAACACACGCGTACCCCTGTGCCTGTTTCGGTGCGACTAAAAGGTCGCACGGCGGACAGCGTGCAGTCCTTCGACGAAGCGGCCTGCCTGACAGGCGAGTTGGGCGCCATGGCGAATGGGGATCTCATGGCACTCCTCCTCGGAACACCTCGGGCTTAGTCGGCGTCGACGATGTCCATGATCCGTCCTTCGTCTAGACGGAGTACGCGATCACAACTGCTCGCAATGCGCTCGTCGTGTGTGACGAGCACAAGCGCATGCGCGCTTGTTTCGCTCATGCCAAACAAATGCTTTAGCACCTGGCTGCCCGTATCGGCGTCCAGATTCCCGGTCGGTTCGTCAGCGAGCAGAATTCGCGGACGATTCATCAACGCACGCGCCAAGGCAACGCGCTGTTGTTCGCCGCCGGACAGCTCCATGGGTCGATGACGCAAACGATCGCCCAAGCCAACCCGGTCGAGAAGGTCACGAGCGCGCTCTCGCGCAGCCGTGAGCGACCCCGGAACGGCGTAGGCAGGCAGAACAACGTTTTCCACGATGTCCATTTCTGGCAGCAAATGATAGGACTGAAATACGAAACCAATGTCACGCGCACGCCGCGATGTTCGCATTGCTCCGGACATGCGCGACGCGGGCACACCATCCAGACTCACATCGCCTTTATCTGGACGATCCAGCAGCCCGAGCAAGTGAAGCAGCGTACTTTTGCCGGCACCGCTACGACCGATAATCGCCAGGCGCTCCCCATCGTATACCTGCAGACTGGCGCCATTCAGTACAGACACGCGATGGCCGGCCAAATGATATTCTTTGTGCACGTCGACAGCATCAATGATGAGATCAGCCTGCTTCGACGCTTCGGGCATATTCTGTTGCGGTGCTGTTGTTGCGTCCACGGTCGACATTACTCCTGCCTCAGTGCGCGAACAGGATCGAGGCGCGCGGCGCGATAGGCCGGTATAAAACTGGCCAGCGTACAGAACAACAGAACAAAGCCTGCCACCTGAGCCATCTCAACCGGATCGGCATGCCACGGAATTTTGTCGAGCCCGTATATGCTTTTTGGAAATATGGCGACGTCATGATTAGCGAGAAATCCAGCAATGTTGTTCAAATTATTCAAAACGAGCAGGCCGACACCCAATCCGCCCAGCGTACCGGCCAAGCACTGAATCCATCCATGCCACACGAAAATAGCCATAATGCGACTGGATGGAAAGCCCAGCGCTTTCATCAATCCAATTTCATTGGTCTTTTGAACCGTTATCACAATAAGCGTATTGGTGACGCAGAATATAGCGACGATCGCAATAAACACGAGCAACAGGAACATCATCGTTTTTTCGTGACTGAGAGCCTGAAACAGAACGCTGTCGATCTCATCCCAACTCTGCACCATATATTGCCTATCGACGGCCTCGGTAACGGCCGCGCGGTAATGCGGAAATTGAAATGCATCCTCCGTCATGACGTAGATACTAAAGACCCCGAAATCATGCCCGACGAGTTCACGTGCGACATCCAGCGACGTCAGCACAAAGGAACCGTCGAAATCACGCATGCCCATATCGAAGAGACCGGTCACGGTTAATTCTTCAGGCAGGTAGAGCTCATCCTTCTTGACGACATTGAGCGGGGAATACACCAATATGGTGTCGCCAACGTGAACGCCTAGACTACGCGCCAGATCAATTCCCAAAACGGCATTTTCGCCGGTGATATCAAAGACGCCGTTGGTGATGTTCGCAGGGATCTGACTGACACCCTCAGCGCGCGCTGGATCAACGCCCAGCAACACAGGGGCCGACATCTGGCCATTGGCTTGAATCAGAACACGCGTTTCGATGGCGCCGGCGGAACCCGTAATGCCATCGATGGCATCCAAACGTTCATAGACCGCGCCCTCATCCTCAATGACACCATAGGGGTTGCTTAGGGTCAGATGCGGCTTGAAGCTGAGAATCTTGTCGCGCCACATATTATCAAAGCCGGTCATGACGGACAGAACAATGACAAGAATGCCGACGCCGAGCAGGACACCCAGTACGGAAATAAACGTCACGACCGACACGAACGAGCGACGTGGCCGCAAGTACTTCAGTGCGAGCATCAATGCAAAAGGCATTATGCGCTACCCTTCAGAATGGCGGCCTTCGGGTTGCCCCCGCGCCGACGATAAGGGCTTGAGCTGTGGGAATAAAATGACGTCACGAATGGCCTCCGCGCCAGAAAAGATCATGAACAGTCTGTCGATACCGACACCCATACCGCCCGCGGGCGGCATGCCGTGTTCAAGCGCCGTGAGAAAATCTTCATCCAGCTTTTCACGAAATTCGCCAGCCTGACCAGATAAACGAAGACGCTGTTCGATCGGATCATTCATTTCGGTATACCCGGGCGCGATTTCGCTGCCGCAAATAACCAGTTCAAACACATCGGCGGACTCAGGCTCGTCCTCACACGCTTTGGCCAGCGGAATCAGCGCGGCTGGGACGCGCGTCACAAACGTGGGGTTCCAGAGCGTCTTTTCAACCAACTTTTCATACACTTCATGCGACACCATCATCATGTCCCATTCGGGATCCAGCGTAAGCCCCTCGGCTTCGGCCTTGGTGCGTGCGTCCTCGAGAGGAAGGTCGTACCACCCCTCGCCCATACGCTCGATGATGAGCTCCCGATATGTCACTTCACGGAAAGGAGGCGTGAGATCCAGCGGCTTCTCCTCGGTGCCAACCTGAAGTCCGCCAAACACATTTTCTGCCAGATGCACGATCAAGCCCTCGATCAGACGCTGCATGCCGCGTGCATCGGAATAGGCCTGATACACTTCCAGCATCGTAAATTCAGGGTTGTGTGTACGCGACAGGCCTTCGTTGCGGAAATTTCGATTCAGCTCGAAAACACGATCCATACCCCCGACCAAAAGGCGCTTCAGATAGAGCTCTGGAGCAATACGAAGGAACATGTCCGTCGAGAGCGCTTCGTATCGCGTCACAAACGGCCGCGCGGCGGCACCACCTGCCTGTGGTTGCATCATCGGCGTTTCAACTTCGAGGAAGTCCTGTTCACCAAGATAGGCACGCACTTCACGAACCATGTGACTACGCTGAATAAAAAGCTCGCGTGAGGGAATATTAGAAATCAAATCAAGGTAGCGCTGACGGTAACGCGCCTCCGTGTCCTGAAGGCCGGCCCATTTGTCCGGCAACGGCAGCAAGGCCTTGGACAACAGAGACCAGGTCGACACTTTGATGGTCGATTCACCCGTGCGCGTCGTAAAGAGCGCGCCTTCGACACCGACGTGGTCACCCATATCGAGAAGCTTGAATGCATCGAACGCGGCTTCGCCAATTGCTTTTTTGGCAATAAAGACCTGAAAGCGATCCGAACCATCACGGATATCGGCAAATATGCTCTTGCCCATGTCCCTGACGGTCATGAGGCGACCTGCCGCCCGAACCTGACGTTCCTCTTCAAAATCGGCCCGAATGGCACCTAGATTGGCGGAGATTTCGAAGGCGTGTCCGAAGGGCGTATACCCAAGCTCCTTGAGCGCAGCCATATTATCAAGACGCTGCTGTCGATATTCGTTTTCAGTCTGTGTATCCATGAACCGATATACTCCTTAAAATGAGGCCCCCGAGATTGGGATTTCAGCCCCGTATTGTCCAGCACTTTGTTGGAAATCATCCAGTTTACGTTCGCGAGTTCGATCACACAATGAGACCGCGGCGCGCTGATATCCACCACGCCCACGTACAGGAGCGGCAAGCCTGTCGCCGCATGATATGCGACGCCTCTCACAGAACGGAAAGCAAACTTCTTTATTGATCCGTCCCCGCCTCCAACGTAACACTTACCTGATCTTAACCCGAACAAGGAGAATCATGGCCAGACCCGTAACACTATTTACCGGACAATACGCAGACATTCCACTCGAAGAACTCGCCCCAAAAGCGGCGTCCTGGGGATACGATGGACTTGAACTCGCATGTTGGGGTGATCACGTCGATGTCACCCGCGCAGCGCGCGACCTCAAATACGCCAAGAGCCGCAAAGAGCTACTTGCGGACAACGGGCTCGGCCTGTATGCCATCAGTAACCATCTTGCGGGCCAACTCGTGTGTGACCCGAACGACGATTCACGCTCAGACATGTTCGCCCCCGAAGCGACGCATGGCGATCCTGAGAAGAAGCGCAAATGGGCCGTCAAAGAAATGAAAAACACAGCCAAAGCCGCCAAAAACATAGGTGTCAAAGTTGTCAACGGCTTCACCGGCTCTTCCATCTGGCACATGCTTTACAGTTTCCCGCCAGTCAGCGACAAGATGATTGACGATGGATTCAAGCATTTCGCAAAAATGTGGAACCCCATCCTGGATGAATTTGACAAATGCAATGTTCGCTTTGCCCTTGAAGTTCACCCCACCGAGATCGCCTTTGACATCGTGACGGCGCGGCGCGCGCTGAAAGCCGTCAAAAATCGCAAGGCCTTCGGTTTCAACTTTGACCCGAGTCATCTGCACTGGCAGATGGTGGATCCCGTTCGCTTCCTGCAAGCCTTTCCCAAACGCATTTATCATGTGCACGTGAAAGATGCGGCCATCACGCTGGATGGTGAAACCGGCATACTCGCCTCGCACTTGAACTTTGGAACACCTGGACGCGGATGGGACTTCCGTAGCCCAGGTCGTGGCGGCGTCGATTTCGAAGAAATCACACGCACCTTGAACCACCTTGGCTATAGCGGTCCTCTATCGGTAGAGTGGGAGGACGCCGCTATGGATCGTGAATATGGTGCAGCTGAAGCTTGCGAATTTGTGCGCGGGCTCGACTTCCCTGAATCCAACCGTGTTTTCGACGAAGCCTTTAGCGAATAAACACCCCCATCGCGTAAGGCGCCTCGGCCACCAGCCAGGGCGCCTTTTGCGTTTTATGCCTCGAACGTCGAACGGCAACTTGGAAGGAGCGCGCACATGACACGGACGATGGCGATGAACACCATGCGAACCGTCATGCTGCTGCTCGTTGCGATAGCGCTGCGTCTGGACGCACAGGCCGCGGACGGTTTTCAATTTCTAAAGAGCACTGAATTACCCAACATCGGCTTACGCCTTCGTCCACCGTCGGGTGCCCGTGAAAAGCCGTTGGCACCACCCCGCATTTACACATACGAACTGAAATCACAGACGGGTACACAGCGACTCGAACGCTTCAGCCCGCGTGAGCTATGGATTGCCGACCATCACGCGAGCGAATGGGAAGATAAAGCCGGAAACGGACTGATGTTGTCGACGTTGAAATACAACCGGCCATCTGGATTTCAGCACGAGCATGTCGATGTCGCGCAGTATCGACAGAAAGTCCCAAGTGGGGCGTCATCCGAAACCTGGTCACCGGAGCAAGCGCTCCGGTGGGTTCGTGATTATACGGGCGACACCGCTGTTGAATGCAATATAGCGCGGGCAACCAGCACACGACTCGAATCGCTGTACACACTGACATTCACCGGGCAAAGCAAATATTTCGTCGGTTACCTTTTTCGATTAAAGAAAGGGGCCACACCGGGAGCGGCTGGTAAACGGAACTGGTATTTGGCGGTATTCAAACTGAGTCCCTCAGCGAAAAAGGACAAGGCACTCCAGGAAATCAACCGTCGCTTCCTGCCCTACATCGCAGGCACGGGGCTGAAGTCAAAGGTCGCCTCAGGACCCTCCAGGCATTTTCAGGATCGGCGCACGAAAAAACCCACAACAGAGCGTTCGGCCGCATACCAGAAGAGCCGCAAACAGGTTGGCGACAGTATCCAGAATTTACAAAATTGGTGGTACGTCGAAACGGCAAACTACATCTTGCTTTCGAATCTTGATACCAGCTATCGCAACATGGTCAAGGAGCTTCAGTCCGACCTAGAAGCTCTGCGCAGTGTGTACGAAAAATTGGTTCCGGCCCGCCGTCCGATCGAGGCCGTTAGTGTGATCCGCATCTTTGCGACAGAGACGGAATATGTAAACTACGTCGACAAAGACTTTAAATGGAGCATTGGGCTATGGATGGGCACCCACAAAGAACTTGTTGTTCGTCCTTTCGACAAAGGCAGCACGTCCAACGAAAAGCAACAGATCAAGAAGACCACCTACCACGAAGCGTTTCATCAGTACCTGCACTATGCCCTTGATCAGGAATCCTGCGCGGCCTGGTTTAACGAAGGTCACGCGTCCCTGTTTGAAAGCGTCGCCATTAGCCGGAAAAGCATTCAACTTCTGGAAAGCCCGAACAAACTCAAAACCGTTAAATACTTGATCGCCAATGACCTACTTGACCTAAAAGCACTCGTAAATTCTGACTACGCTTCTTTCTACGGCAACGATGACGAGACACGTGCAAAAAACTATGCCGTCTCTTGGGCACTATGCTATTTCCTCAGGAAGCATGCCGATCCGCGCCGCATCGCGCCCTATGCCGGCATCGCAGACAACTACGTCGAAGCTTTTATGACGTCCGGCTCCGCCGACGAAGCAACGCAGATCGTTTTTGCAGATATAGACATGGCGAAACTTGAGAAAGATTTCCGCGCATTCTGGCAAAGTACAAACGACCGCTCCAAGGCGAATCGTTTTCACGCACTGGATCGCCTGAAACCCTGAACCACCATCCTAGCCCACGAGACAACATTATCGACACCAACATAATCACACTCGAACAGATCGTTGGATTTGCGTTCATGATGCTGATTCTCGGCGGCGTGTACGTCAACTTTAGATGGTTAACGACGCGCCGAGAACCATTATGGCCGCCATCAACACCGTCCTGGCTCCCGACAAACCCCTTCATCGGGCTGGACGCACTTCACCTGGCCGCATTCATCATTCTCATCGAAATGGTTTTAGCCCTATCGGCAAACCTCCTCCTTCGCACCGAAATAGTGGATGAAGACCTGATAACAAAAATGGCTATGTTACTTGAAGGAATTGCTATTCCTGTTGCGGCGTACGTGTTCATACGTTTCACCCTCAAGCATCGCGGCGCCACCTGGCGGCAAGCCTTTACGCCCATCCAGCGAGAGGCCGCCCATATTGTTCGCTTCGGACTGCATGGTTACTTGGCTATGCTCCCTACAACGATTGCCGTTGCACTCGCAGCGACAGCCGCATTGCACCAAATGGGTCTCGACGTGCATGCACAGCCGGTTATCGAGCTACTGGGAGACACCAACCTCCCCACATACCTCCGCGTAAGCATTTCACTGATGGCATTGTTAACGGCTCCCATTATCGAAGAACTCGTTTTCCGAGGCATCGCCCTACCCGGCTTAATGAAACATACATCAACGACGTTTGCCGTTGTCGCGGTGTCGGCAATTTTTGCACTTATCCACTTCCACCTACCCTCGGCGCCCGCGCTTTTCGTTATCGCACTTGCCTGCTCCATCGCCTACCTGAAGACAGGAAACATCCTCGTCCCCATGGTGATGCACGCGACATTTAACGCCACCACGCTGGCCTCACTCCTTCTTCAGGGGCTAGAATAGGCCCGAGGCCTTTCGAGCCACATGCACTCTTGCCGCCACTTTCGCAAGCTGCTACCGTTATTCTTCTGATGAGAAAGCATGCGACAATTTTTTGGGTCTTGGCACTCTGGGCGGGTTGGACGCACGCAGAAATTGTCACGCTTCGTGGTGGGGCAGTCATCGACGCGCCGCTTCTTAAACGCGACAACGACCAAATCGTCGTCGACATCGGCCACAGCGCAATTACGATACCGATGGCGCAGGTCCTCGACATTCGCAAGCACGACTCTGACGCAAACACCACGCTATCCGACACCGCCGCGGACCAAATCTACTCAACAAAACCTCTCAAGCGGGCGACGACAGAAAAAGCGGCTCGGACATTCTCACCTGCCGTCATTCTCGTGCGTAGCCCCGGCGGACTGGGTTCCGGCTTTTTCGTCAATGACGAGGGCTATTTGATCACGAACTTTCATGTCATTCGCGGTGAAAAGCGAATATCGGTTACGCGCTTTGAGCGCAAGGGCCCCGTCCTCAATAGGATCATCTACGACGACGTCGAGATTGTTGCTACGGACCCCTTTCACGATCTGGCTGTCCTCAAGGTCACACCGAAAAACAAAAACGACATATTTACGTCTGTCGTGCTTTCTGCGAACAAAAAGGCGACCTTCGGCGAAAGCGTATTCGTGATTGGCAACCCGCTCGGCCTGGAACGATCCATTACCAAGGGTGTGCTCAGTCAGGTCGCACGAAACTTCTCAGGCAGCCTTTACCTTCAAGTCGACGCATCCGTAAACCCTGGCAACAGTGGCGGGCCGCTCTTTAACGAACGCGGTCAAGTTATCGGCGTGATCAACATGGGCGTCCCGGCCATGCAAGGGCTGAACTTCGCCATTCCAATTCGCCATGTTAAGTTTCTACTGGAGAACTTGGATGCCTACACCTACGACCAGTCAAACCCTGAGTCCGGATTTGTATACCCAGACCCACCGCCTCGATTTATGAAAACCAATAAGGAGTAGTACGTTGTTCAAACACATCACCAATCCGTTCGCCAAGAGCACCTTTGGAGCCCTGCTCCTTCTAACCGTGCTCACCATACCGTCCAGCACGTTTGCACTCGACAGGGCAGAGCTGCTACCCAAAGAAACGACCTTCACCATTCGCATCGCCAATATGAACGATATGGTGTCGGCCCTCACAAACGCCCCCGTCGCTCAAATGTGGCAAGCGAAAGCGTTTCAAGACTTTGTCGGCAACGTTGATCTCCGGGAAGCCTACCTCGAACAGGAAACACGCAAAGTAGGAAACCGCGAAGCCGCGGAACTTCAACTTGAGGAACTTGGCATGCTCACAGGCGAAGTCATCGTCGGCATTATTGCCAGCGACGCCGACACCTTTAGCTACAAAGCCGTTGCGCATCTCAACAAGGACGACTACCAGAAAAGCCTGGATATGGATCGCAGAATCGATGAACTCGGCAAAAACGATACGACATTCATCAACCATGATTTTCAAGGTGAACAGATCGTCGAATCGCGCAGCGTTGGTGAAGATCCGGAATCCCCGGAAACATCGTTTCAATCACACATGGGTGAAACCTTACTGCTGTCGGACGATCGCGAATGGGTCGAAGCGACATTGCTTAAGCTCCGCGGCGTGGCGCCTGATGAACCCGAGGGCGAAACACCGGGCCTCACGGTCAATGTTGACGCCCGGGCAATTGCAGACCTTATACAGAAACAGTTCGATAACGCTGTCGCCAACGCCCCACAAGGCGATGCCGGCGCAGCGCCTAAAGCACAACCCGGCGCCCTCATGGAGGCGCTTGGCCTGCACCAACTAGGCAACGCGCTCTTTTCACTCGAACTGCACGACGAAAAACTCATTTTCAAATCAAACGTGCTTGTCGGCAATGATCTAAACGGCCTCTTGTCCTTGCTTGATGTTCGCCCTGTTGACGCGATCACGCCGTTACCCTACCTGCAGGATGACATCTTCCTTGCCATGCACGCACGCTATGATATCGCCGCCCTCTGGAACGAGGTGCCCAACATCATGCGCAAGGTCGCACCGGGCTCCGAAATGATGCTCGGCATGGTTGCCATGTCCATGGGCGGAACCGATCCGGGGCGAGACGTTTTCGCTCATCTCGACACCACCTACTCGCGAATCGGACGCCTTAAGGACGGCGTCCCGGAAGAGCTCCTTTTGTGGCGCTTGAACAACGCTGATGCCTTACGTCAAACTCTGGATGCGATCATGGCCGAAGGGAAACCCTTACGCACGCAACTCGGCGAAGCGCTCGAAGTCGACGCTTTCCGGGATCGCACCATTTATACATTTCCCGACACAAACACAGGACGCCGCTCTGGCGTGGCTGTAACCGAAGACCACCTCCTCTTCGGCTCGGCAGACATGATTCGCGCCTCCATCCAATCGCTTGATCAATCTGAAACAAAAAGTCCCTTCATGTCTTCAACGACGTACAACCGTCTTCTACGCCTTGCCCCAAGACAATCCTTTGCGGTCGGCATCGTCGATTGGAAACGTCTCGTGGACCACGCCCTGAACAGCTCCGCAGACAACGAGACCGGCTTACCTATTTTTAAACAATTACAAATGGCTGCAGCAAATGCCGAAGGATTCAAAGACAGTATTTGGGCAAACATCAACTGGAACAAATTTCCTCCGGCGCCGTTTTTCGCGCGTCACCTCGGCCCCTCTCTGACCTTTAGTGAAGCCAAAAAGGGCACACTGGAAAGTCAATTCATCGTCTATTACCCGGAATCACGATAGGGACACAGGGCCGTAACGACCCGTACTGCAATGCGCCGCCAAAACAATTCAATCTTAGCGTGGGCACGAGGCATTCAGACGCTTGTCTGGTGCGCTTTACTCGCGCACCAACCCGTGCACGCCGCCGACAATGAGGCACCCCTCAGGACATTCGGCTATCAGCCACTCGAAATTTACGAATTCGCCAATGGTACGACACGACTTCGACTAGCTGACATCAATACCGACGGCCGCGATGATGTTGCGTTCGCAAACAACTACGAATCACGCATCGAAATACTGCTCCGTCGCGACGCACCCGTTCTAGGCAAAGGAGAACTCCCTTCCCTTGACGAAACGTTTAGCGAGGTGGGCTTCATCATCGACAACGCGGTCAGTGATTTCCAGATCGGGGATCTCGACAATGACGGCAAACCCGACATTGTCACGCTTGGCCCCGCTTTTGGCATCGAGTTTCACAAACAAACCGATGATGAAGGCTTTCAAGATCCGGTTCGCTATTCGATCGACGACCCAACAACCGCCTTCGAACTGCATTTGACCCAATTGGATGAGCACGACGGAATCGATATGATTGTCGCGCACCAAAACGGCGCGGAGATTCTTTGGTCCGACAGCGAAACCACATTTAAGACGAGAACGCACCTTACCTTTGCTGAGCCACGCTGCCGCCATATATCCACCGCAGACGTCAATGGCGATGCACGCAAGGACCTGCTCTTCTTTTTCCCTGGAACGGACTTGCCCCTACGTATTCGGCTAAACAAGGGAAACCGCACCTTTGGGGCCGAACACCCATTGCCGATGCCGAAAGGACGCCACTATGGCGTGCTCCCGACCATTCTCGACACGCCCGGTGTTGGCTGTGTGCTCCAGAACGGGAAAATTTTTCGCATCTATGGCATCACATCCGGTGCCGAGGAGGCCGCACGTACCAGCACGAGTACCAGAATCCCCATGCGTATTCCGCTCGAAGGAACCGACGAAAAATCACCCGTCGCGTGGGACAGCTTTGACATCAACCACGACGGTTTCGATGACCTTTGCGTCGCGGCCCCACAACTGAGTCAAATCCATATCTACATGGGAAACGCAGAAGGCCTGAGTGCAACGCCCCTACATATCGACTCTTTAACAGGGATTGCTTCTCTGAAATTCAACGCAGCAGGCGACCTTGTTGTGCTCAGTCCTACAGAGCGTATCCTCGCGGTACATCAGGCCGCCTCCATGACCAACGCTTTCCCTGACGTGATTGATCTGGAGGGTCAACCTGTCGCGTTCGGCCATTCTCAAAACGGCGGCCCCCTCTATAGCGTGACGCGCCAAAAGCGCGACTACACACTCGTCACGATTGATGCATCCTCCCGAGAAGTTCTCGAAAAACGCCCCATTTCGCTTCGCAACGATCCCGCGACCATCATGCCGATCCCCCTTTCGACCAACACCAACGGCTTAGTCTTTTTCCAGCCCTATCAGGCACCCGTCATGTTCTCTGTCTCGCCAACGGAAATAACGGAAATACCCGTATCGAATTTCCGTGCACTCACGGAAACCCTGAATGCTAATGCATTTGCTCTCGTTCCCGAATCTTCCCCAACCAAAATTCTTGTCGCCAACAAGAAAGTTGCTCGAATGTACGAATGGCAGAACGATCGATTCGAAATTGTCCAACAATTCAATCCGCACAGCGCACAGGCCGACTTGAGCAGTGTGGCCGCATTTCATACGCCCAATCCTGAATCCGTGATGTTTTTCGAAAGCTCCCAGAACCGCATCCTCACCTACGCCGCAACAGGCGGAGAGCCTCAATCGCAAATCTTACGCGGCGAAGCCGCAGGCATTCGCGCAATCACCACCCTTCGCAGGGAGGGCGGCGAGCCGATCACGGTCCTCGTTGGACAGAAGGAGCTATACCTGCTTGCGGACCACGAAAACAGCCTCACGCTTGAACCTGCCGCTGAATATGCGACAGAAGCCGAATCGCCTTCACTACGCTATTTTCGCGCCATTACAACCGGAGCGAATGCCACTCCAATGATTGGACTAATCGATAGTGGAAATCGTGCCATTGAGATACTTACTTACCGGAACAAACAGCTCGAGTGCGCGCTTACCGCTGAAGTATTTCAAGTGTCGGCCTTCAATAACGGTGACGCCGCAACGGCGGCCACGGAGCCGCATGCCTTGGTCGCGGGTGACGTTAATGGCGACGGGATCAGCGATCTCATCTGCCTGGTGCACGACAAATTGATCATCTACCTAGGCGAATAACCTCGAGCGCGCACGAGACGACGTGCAAAAAAAATAGACCCCCTGCGCGGAGGCCTACCTTTTGTTCACAGAATGTACCTTGTGCATCAGTCCGTACGCATTGTGACTTCCAACAGGTGATATCCAAATTGCGTTTTAATCGGCCCCTGCACTTCGCCAACCGTTCCGTTAAAAACAGCTTGGTCGAATTCAGGCACCATCTGGCCAGGACCAAACTCTCCCAAATCACCACCGCTCTGGCCGGACGGGCATTGCGAGTGTGTTTTTGCCAACTCAGCGAAATCCGCCCCACCTTGAATCTGGGTCAACAGATCGGTGCAGGTGTCTTCAGCAGGAACGAGAATGTGACGTGCGGCAGCTTTAGCCATTACGGATCTCCAATGCGTTAGTATTGATAATAGTTCTAGTGACGCGCCCGCGCTGGCACGGCGTCAGCGATCATGTCGATTGTGCCTCACCCGATAGGAGCTCATGAATCGATCATAAATGAACTTGATCCAAAAAAAGACACATGTAAATACGACAAAAAACTTGAGCAGCAACAATAGAAACGGATCAAGCGGCAACCACATTCCGTGGTCGAATTCGGCCGTTTCGCCATATTGGGCAAGCGTATTAAACAGTGTCAATATCATTGCAGACGACCTCACTAAGGATTTTCACACTTCAGATCAATGATCTGAACTCTAATTTGAAACAGAAACGCGGACGCATCTCAAGCTAAAGTGGCTGCCGATCTCCCAGACGCAGGCCAATGGACACAAAAACGCGCTGGAAGACGCGGCGTTGCCGGACCTGTCTTCCAGCGCGAAAGGTCATGCAAGGGGAGGCAAACCATGCACAACCGGGAAAACGCGACTAGGATTCTGCGTGCCTATTCTTCGCCACATCAGATGCAGAGGCGTCGTCGCCGGGTGCACGGATCGTTCCCCCGGGCCATTCCGCCACAATACCGTCTTCAATCCAGGTGTAGCGCTTTTCCAACACATCCCGAGCCAGACGATATCGCCGACGATCATCATTGCAGCGCAGCCCTCTGAACGCGGTATCGATACGCCCGATCGCATCACGGCACACTTGCTCAACAAGCGGCATCAACGAGTCGGCGTCACCATCTGTTTGTAGTAAATGTTGCGCACGCGAACACACCGCGCTAATCACGAAAAGCTCGGTACCGACATCAACGAGTCGGCCCAGCAACATTTGCTCACGTTCGAGTGACGCCCCGTGCTTTGCCATCGAATGAAACAACGTACGCGCCAGCCGACGCGAGCAGCGCATCGAATAGCGCACATATGGCCGCAGCCGGCGGTCCAGTTCAGCCGGCACGCGTCCGCCGACAGGCATAAGCTGCTTCGGATACCAACGCGCGTAAAATCCGATGGCCCGCACAGCAGCCTTGAGGCGATCCTTGACTGGCAATTGCGAATTCATCACCGCGCCGCCCACACGCAAATGTGGGTCCAACGCTTCGCGTGCGATAAAGAGCCGCATGATCTCGCTCGATCCCTCGAAGAGCGTGTTGATTCGGCAGTCACGCATGAAGCGCTCAACGCCGATCGGTGTTTCACCCCGCTCGCGTAACGATCGTTCGCACTCGTAGCCTCGCCCTCCTCGAATCTGCATCGTTTCATCGACGATTCGCCACGCGGCTTCCGTCCCCCACAACTTACACATCGCGGCTTCCACACGAATGTCGCTTTCCTTGCGATCGACCAGAGCTGACGTCAGCAGCGTCATGGACTCCATGGCAAACGTATCGGCCGCCATTTGAGCGATCTTGTCTGCAATCGCTGAATGGTGACCGATAGGCGACCCCCATTGTTCGCGATTGTTGGACCACGAACGAACAATCTCCAAGCAGCGCTTGGAGAGTCCGATGCAGGCCGAGGGTAGGGTCAGGCGCCCCGTGTTCAGCGTCGTGAGCGCGACTTTGAGGCCCTTACCCTCAGCCAAAATGATATTCTCTCGTGGAACACGCACGTTCGTGAATCGAATAACGCCGTTGTATAGGGCTCGCAGTCCCATAAAACGACATCTGTGCGTGACCTCAACGCCCTTGGCGTTGGACTCAACAATAAAGGCCGTGACCCCGCCACGCGGACACGTGTCCGATGGTGGCGTGCGGGCCATGACGACCATAAGTCCGGCTCGGGTGCCATTGGTACACCAGAGCTTTTCGCCATTCAGAATGAAGGCGGATCCATCGTCAACCGGTTCAGCAACCGTTTTCATTTTGGCGGGATCGGAACCCACCGATCGCTCCGTTAGTGCAAATGCAGAAATTTCGCCAGCAGCAACGCGCGGTAAAAAACGCGCCTTTTGCTCGGGCGTTCCGAACACCATCAACGGCTGTGGGACACCGATCGATTGATGCGCCGACAAGAGCGCCGTTAGATTGCCACAATGACTGCCGAGCAGGACGGCTGCGCGACTGTAGTTCGTCTGCGAAAGTCCCAAACCGCCATACTGACGTGGAATCTTTATGCCAAACGCACCCAATTTTGCTAAGCCCTCAAAAACCGCATCCGGAATTTCACCGTCATTATCAATCGCCTCCGGATCCGTATGGTCACGCAGATAACGCTCCAACTGCGTGAGGAAACGGTCGCCCTCCAGCCGATCTTCAAGCGATTGTTCAGGAAAGGGATAAACCAAACGCCAGGGAATCTTTCCCATAAACAACGCACCAGCAAAGGTTGGGTACTGCCAGACCGCGTCTCGTGACGATTCTGTCAGTTCAACGGCGGCGCGTTTTCCTGCCGACATCTTCGAGGTGTCGATGGTCATATTGTCAGCGCTGGAATTCTCGTTTTCTTTTGACTGTTTCACCTTATCCTCCTTGCGGCATTTGCCGCGTTCATATTCTCAGATCCTTACTTTTGATTCACCGTAAAAGCAGTCTCCCCTTTTCGCCATTTCACTCAATCGTTGGCAAGGTTCGAAACGGACGCCTTCCTCAGAAGCAAGGCGCTGCAGGGTTTCAACGACCGTATTTACCCCGAGCATGTCTGCGTACTGAAGAGGCCCACCCCGAAAGGGAGCGAACCCCGTGCCCATGATCATCGCGAAATCCACATCGGAGGCGTCCCTGACCACGGATTCCTCAAGGCACATAGCGGCTTCATTGCTCATTGTCAGAGCGAGGCGGTCTGACAATGAGCACACACACTCACTTGAACGCCCCTCGGACGTGCTTTCCGGTTCAATGTCATGGCGAGCAACGGCCTGCTTCCCTTTTTCGTAGCGGTAGAATCCGCAACCGGTTTTGACGCCGAGATCGCCAACGTCAACAAGATGTTCAAGGATTCGGGGTATTTCCAGTCGCCCGCCCAACCCTTCGGCGAGCGTTCGGGCCACATGCAAAGCAACATCGGTGCCGACTTCATCCAGGAGCCGTAGAGGCCCCATTGGCATTCCGAAATGCAGCATGGCGTTGTCAATGTCCTCAATGTGAACGCCCATATCGAACAATCTGCCCGCCTCCACCAGGTAAGGCATCAATATCCGATTCACAAGAAAACCGGGACGGTCTTGCACGACAACAGGGAATTTACCTATCCGTTGTACGAACGTTAACGCAGCCTGCAGAACCTCTGGTGAGGTAAGCTCGCCTTGCACGATTTCGACCAGAGGCATCTGAAGAACAGGGTTAAAAAAATGTAAGCCGATGACGCGTTCGGGATGCGGCACTTCGCGAGCGAGGGCAGACACCGACAAGGCAGACGTGTTCGTCGCGAGAATGGTGCGCTCTCCTACATGGCTCGCCAAAGCTTTGAAGATGGCTATTTTGATGTCCATTCGCTCGACGGCGGCCTCAATGACAAGGTCGGCGCGTGACAATGCTGCATCTGTGGTGGTCGGCAGCACACGATCCATACCCTCGCGTGCGCTGACACGGTCGAAGACATGCCGCTTAACGCCCTTCTTGTAGAGCCCGGAGATCGTGCGCATTCCCTGGCGAAGCGGTTCCGTGTCGAGATCCTTCAAGACAACGGGAAATCCCTTTGCGCTCAAGAACTGGGCGATACCAGCCCCCATGACGCCGGCGCCTATAACAGCGCACTGTGTGGGACCAGCTGCGTATCCGTTAAGGTTCACACCAGGAATGGACTTCTTTTTGGCAGCTTCCTGCATAAAGAAGACGCGCATCAAATTCCGGCAGACGTCGGACTCCGCAAGCGCCAGGACGGCGGCTTCCTCGTTGCGTAATGAATCGTCGATACTGCCCCGAGACCCACGTACCAGAACATCCAACGCGGCCTCTGGCGCAGGATAGTGGCCGTAGGTTTTGGCACGCAATTGTGCCTCAGCGCGCCGGCGCACGAATGCCGCCGTTAACACGTTGTTAAGGAACGGATGGCCATGCGAGGCAGGCTTACCCTTGTCCACATAGCCCTTCGCGACAGCCTCCACTTGCTCCATGGGCGCAAGCGCATCTACCATCCCAAGTGATTTTGCGCGCTTGGCCGAGAAGGTTTTGCCTTCGAGAATGACACCCGCCGCCTTGGGTAGGCCAATCAGCCTCGGTAAGCGCGTTGTACCGCCCCAGGCGGGCAGAATACCAAGCTGCGTTTCTGGCAGACCAATTCGTGTTGCCTTGTCTGTCGAGGCGATACGGTAATCACATGCCAGGCACAGCTCGTATCCCCCGCCGAGACAAGCGCCGTGTATGGCCGCAACGGTGACGGCCTTGAGGGCGGCGATTCGAGAAAAGACGCTTTGCCCCAATACGATCATCCCGCGCAGTTCATCGGAAGCCATTTCAGCGATTTGGTGTACATCAGCACCTGCAATGAAGATCTTCGATTTACGACTAACAAAGACAACACCGCGGTATTCCGCGCGATCAATCTCGTCAACGATACGGCTCAAGGCTTCAAGTGTATCTTGATCAAAAATATTAGCGGACGATTTGGTTCGATCAAAAACCACATGACAGACCGCCTCGTCCTGACATTCGAGTTTCACACCTACACTCATGACGTCACCTCACTTTCGAGCCAAAGTGCACCACCCTGACCACCTCCAACGCAAAGCGTCACCAATGCGCGCCGGGCAGAGCGCCGCTTCATCTCCAAGAGCGTCGACAAGACCAAACGAGCTCCAGTAGCGCCTACCGGATGGCCTAAAGAAATCGCACCCCCATTGACATTGAGACGCTCCGTAGGAATATCGCCGAGCGCCGTTTCACGCCGAAGAACGTCGCGAGCGTATGTCCCAGATTGTGCCAGCTTAACGACGGCGAGAACTTGCGCGGCGAAGGCTTCGTTGATTTCGATCAAATCGGCATCGCCGAGAGAAAGTCCACAACGCCGTTCCGCTTCGGCGATGGCAAAGAGCGGCCCCAGCCCCATTCGTCGAGGATCACATCCCGCATACGCGTATTCTTTAAGCGCGCCCATAGGGGTTAGCCCCAGCGACGCGGCGCGTTTTGCGCTCATGACAAGCAAAGCCACGGCGCCGTCCGTCACTTGCGAGGCGTTTCCTGCTGTTACCGTGCCATGCTTTCGGTCGAAAACCGGGCGAAGCTTATTCAGAGCGTCTAGTGTTTGGCCCTCGCGCGGCCCATTGTCCTCGGAAACCACCTGCTGGAAATCTGGCGACACAAAAACCGGGCAGATCTCTTCCGCCAAGCGTTCCCGTGCGGCGCAAGCGCGTTCATGTGAGAGCAACGCGAACGCGTCCTGCATCTCACGCGTTATTCCGTTTTCTCGCGCCAACAACTCCGCCGTTTCACCCATCCCCATACCCACGACGGGATCCGTCAACCCAAGCATCAATCCGATTCGGGGCTTGAAATCGCTTGGGCGAAATGCGCCAAGTGCCGACAGACGCGCGAGGACTGTCTTCGCTTTGTTCAACTTGGCAAACTTTGCGACCGCATGCCTTGAATAGATAAAGGGGTACTGGGACATGCTTTCCGCCCCGCCGACGATGAATATATCCCCGCGACCCGCGCGCATCTTTTCGTAGGCGATGGTCAGCGCCTCGAAACCTGAAGCACAGTTTCGACTGACCGTGATGGCGGGTACGCTTTCGGGAATTCCGGCACGCAGGGCTATGACACGCGCAACGTTTGCCGCATCGACAGGTTGTCCAACACAGCCAAAGATCACTTCGTCGATCGTTTCAGGGTCAATTCCTGTACGTGCCAGCAGATTAGAAACAGCGATTCGACCCAATTCATCAGCACTTAAGCCGGCGAAAAGCGTTCCGAGACGCGCAAAGGGGGTGCGTACACCGTCCACGATTACGAGTTGGTCGCCTTTCATAATACCTCCTTCTTGCGCGTGTCCCTCGTCGGTGCGGGGGGCCTGACACGACCGATCGTCCGCCGAGTTCGTGATCGCGTTCGAGCCGAAGCCTCTGATCGCGCCGTCGCCGTAGGCGCAACGACTCGGCTCTGTTTGTTTTGCGCCGCAGGTCGATTGTCGATGACTCGTTTTTCCTTCATTTCGCTCCCCACGCCTTGCAGGCGGCGCATCTCAGCACTTGAGTGAAACAGAACCTCGTTTGGTGAAAGCTCGGTATGCGCGGCGACATGCCGCTTCAGCTGTCCCGAGAACGTTTCCGCATCGCGCTGATCGTTGGCTTGCACGTGCAGAATGACCTCATCCAAATCGAGCGGGTCGTTGTTAACCTTGCGCAGTTCAATCTGCCAGCACCCGACGTCGGGCATGTCGTCCAAAAGATGCTCGAGCGCATTAAAGTCGACCAGGGTGCCTTTCAGCTTATCGAGCTGCATATGACGGAACTCGGACTTTCGTGAAATCTTTCCCACGAGTCTTGGTGTCCTGCGCCCGCAATAGGGACAGGGTTCGTGAACCAGTCCACCGTCAATGACGTCGCCTGTGCGATAGCGTACAACGACGCTCCCGCGTGAATCCAACGGGGTAAAGACAATCTCACCGGGTTCACCATCCTTGCGAAGTTCGCCGGTAACGGGGTCTACGATTTCGACCACACCCAGATCAGGATAGATGTGGTACCCACCCGGCGTACGACCGTACGGACTAGGACATTCGCCCCACGCCATTTTGGCTTCCGTGAACCCGTAGGTTGCCACAACGTATGGATCCTGCGCCCCAAGTTTCGTAGCCAGTTGCAACAGTTTGCGACGCATTCCCGCGGGAACCTTTTCTCCGCCGAGCGCGATGGTGCGCAAGGACTCAAATCGACATCCCTGTTCCAGAGCCAGCGAAAGGACATGGTAAATAAACGTTGGCATCCCGATAATTGCGTTCGGCTTAATGCGGTCAATGAGTCGGATATTTCCCTCCGTGCCCATGACCTTGCCGCCGCCTGTACTCACATTGAAGGCTCCAAATTCGAGACAGGCGTAATGCGTCTGCCAAAAAGCGAGATGTGGCGCGTATGGGAACATATTGACCACACGGAAATCCGTGCTTGCCCCCAGAACTTCAACCAACCGGTTGCCCGCACTGGACAGATTGTCGATATCATGTTGCGTGTATAGAAACGGAACAGGCTCCGTCGAACGTCCCGTTGTACTCGTCAGGAACACAGGCCGGAACTCACGCTCTAACGCCTTCTGCGTCGCGACACGCCCACGCAGTATGCCGTTTGCCAGGACGCTGGGTTCGCGACGCAAACGTGCTTTATCTGGAATGAGCACGAAATCGCGAGCGCGTTGCGGGCTGTCTTCCGTTGGCAGCAGATCGTGTTTGGAAATCATGGGAATGTGCTGCAGATCCTCAAGGCACTTCAGGTGCTCAGGATTGAGATGTTCCCGCTTGAAACGTTCCCTGAAAAAAGACGAATATGGAACGACGCGCGTCACCAGGTAGCGTCGCAACTGTTCGGCCTGCAACCGTCGCAATTCCTGCCGTGACATGTGATCCCAGCGTACTTTTAGACTTTTTTTTGCTGTCCTCACGTTCAAACTCCTTTCGATTAAGCTGCGCTTTCTTTGATTCTCTCTAATTGACGTTCCGCAGCTCTGCGCCCAAGGGCGATATATTTTTCAGGATGAACAAAGTCGTGCCAGCGCCCGTCACAAGATGTCGGCCGCAGGACGACGTCGGCATGACGGCAGGCCGATTCGGCCAAACGCGTTTCCATCCCGTGCATGCTCTTTACCCACACATCGAGAATGTTGCCCTGGGAGAAATAGTTCGCGTAGTGATTCAAACACGACCCGAAATGCGTGCGCCGCTTGGACTGACGATGTTCATTTTGGATCAGGCGGAACGTTTTAATCTGTGCGGGCGTCGGTATCGTATTGACCGCGATCACATGTTCAACATGACGTTCCTGCAGCACGTCCACCGGAATGGGCTCCGCGACACCGCCATCAACAAGTGTGCGCCCATTGCGCGTTACAGGGACAACAACACCGGGCATGGCCATACTCGCATGGACGGCGGAAGCAACATCCCCACTCGAAATGACCACGCGCTCCAGTGTATCCAGATCTGTCGTCACGACGCGTAACTGCCGCTTTAGATCCGCGAATTGGGCATCGCCCATTTCGCGGTTGATGATCCGAGGAATGATTCCGCCCTTGATGAATCCACGACGCGGCGGAAATACGGGATCAAAAAGGCGCATCATGCCCGAAAGCGACTTGTTGCGCATGGCGACGTCTTGCATCTCCTGCCCGGAAAGACCATATGCCCAAAGTGCGCCAATCAAGGCACCAATACTTGTCCCCGCAACCATGTCGACTTCAATGCCTTGTTCCTCAAGCACTTGGATGACGCCAATATGGGCGAGCCCTTTCGCCCCACCGGCTGACAGAGCGAGCCCAATCCTGCAACGACCAATTTCTCGCGCGAGATAGCGTAGTTGACGAAAAACACGTTCCTGCCCATGAATGTGCGTCATATCCGCGCTCCCGCTAATATGATCCTGGAGATTGTGAATGAACTCGTGTACGCGGACGCCTAATCGCTTCTCCAAAGAAGCAAACGAATCCGCACGCTGATGCTCAGACAGGCAAATCACGGGACGTAGAGTCGTGTGTTTGCTCCCACGATGTTGTCCGACCAGACGAACCAGCAGATTACATCGGTACAAGTCTTCGGGCGTCTGTGACATCAAGACATAGGGAAGATCGGACTGAACAAGGGCCTCGGCCACGACGGCGCTCTCTATAACCGCATCAACGTAAATCACCACGAAACGCGCGTGTCGACTCACATAGCCGAGAAGCGGGGCCAAATTGGGGGCATCGGAGCCGTCTGGGCGAACACCGAGGTCCAGTCGCCAGACGCCGCTGGCCTCCTTTTCGACCATCCGACCGTCAAATTCGGCCACGTCGGATCCCGACTTGAACGACTGCCAATGCGACAACTGCAACGACGTTTGCTTGGATGCCTTCAAGTGCACGTACAAGACAGAGCGCCCAGTATCCTGACGTATGATGGTCGCAATTCTATGGGTCAGCACCTCCGCCTGTGGCTGCCCTGCAAGGCCCGCAAAAACGGCGATTCGTCCTTGATCATTGGGTTCATGCGCACGCGTCATTGCGCGAAGCTCAGAAAACATTTGCCGTTCGAGGGCCGTGCGCAACTGCGGATTCCGCAGGACCTGCTTTTGCAATTCGTCCACGGGGACGTCAAGAATCTCGCAATCGGAGAGTACTGTAACGGTGAACCAAAATCGCTCTTGGCCGAGAAGGACGCGTTCGCCGAATGTGTCCCCCTGAACGAGCGTGCGTTTTCCCCCTTGAGATCCGTCCGGCAATTGCGCCCGAGCTTCACAGCGCCCTGAAATCACAACAAACACGGAGGTGCAGCGATCGCCTTCGCGAACGATAACGTCGCCTTTATGGTATAGCGATTCGTGCCCGTCCGTTTTCAGACGCGTCAGCGCCCGATTCGACAGGCATGAAAGGATCGGATGATGCCCCAATATATCTGCGTACGTTTTCACCGTACTCTCCTTGGTGCAACCTGAACAGATTCATCATCGTGTTCGCGGCACCCGTGTTCTATTAAAACACCTCTCTAGAGAGCTCGGTCGGCAACCTTTGTATAGGCCCAGCATCACTGCTCGACTGCAGCAAGTATAGTAGATGGGAGCAGGAATGTAAAGGGGTAGATTTAAAAGTTTGCGATGTGGCCATCGGCGGGTCTGGCGCAATGCGCAACGCTTTCAAAATGCCCACTTCGCAGTCATAATCGATTAGGATTACGATGGATTCAAATGCACCAAGTCACAGATACGCCCTATTGGAACGTACGTGAAAGCACAGCTTCGCTGATGGACCGTCCATCCACGAGAATAGGAGCGTCCCTCGGGCGCCAACCACGACGCTTGCCAACGGCGACAAGTCGATGTCCGCGGTTAAACAGAAGCAACATATCGAACTGCTCGGCGATTTTGTAAAAGAACCCACCAATAGAAAGAACGCGGCGTGGATAACGACCCGGTGGAATCGCACCACTATTACCGCGCCCAAAAGCCAAGCGTTCAACAAACACGCTGACAAATTCAGAGAAGAAGCGTGAATAGGATTTCATGTGCAATACGTCAAACCCATTTTTCAGGACGGCGAACAGCTGCAGTTCTGTGTAACCAGGTCTGACGTGTCCGCGGAATTCAGACGTGACACCAAACAGAGAACGGAATGTGCGAATGGCCGTGTAGGGTTTTATGCGCGCAACGAGAACAAGAAGTCGCCCATCAGGCTTCAGTACGCGATGACAATCTTCGATAAATGCAACGTCATCGCTAAACCGTTCAAGTGCTGAATGAATCACAATGATATCGAAGCGCTTCTTTTCGAACGGCAAGCCGCGATCCAGCACAGGAACGTCTTCTTCCAGAACCGAGGCGACACGTTTCGCCGTGACGGAATCCGTAGCTAGGCTCTGCCACGTGCCCCCGCGACGACGCAATTGCTGACTGAAAGCCCCGTTGACCGCACCCACTTCCAGACACTCACGATCGTCAACACGATCGAGGTTACGCAAGACCTCGCGAAGCGACGCCTGTAGTGGCAGCGTACAACGAAAGGTATGCAACTCCTGCCAGGCGAGCTCTTCTTCGGGAGCACCAATATCTACTTCTGTTTCGCTAACGTCACTCAAGGCCATGCCCTTTCACCACAAATCTGACAATGACGCATCATAGAACCTGTACAGCCAAATCCCAGTCAAATATTTCGAATTGAACCATTAGCATCCCATAGGGCCAAAAACCGGGTACGAAAGAAGCGTATTTCCTAATGTTTCTGACGCCATGTGCAAGGCTGCATTGCATAAATCCCCGTCTCTGAAGAAGATAATTCACACCCGCTTCCTACTTTGCCCTCGCTCCGCTCTTGGCTACGAAGGACAGGACGCTCGAGTTCACAGAGGTACAGAGCTTGCCCGCCGGAGGCGGGGAGAGAAGAGGGTGACATATTTCAAGAGAATCAGCCGCAGGGGTAGCCCGGCGGTTGATTCTCTTGATTTCTTCTCCGTGCCTCTGTGAACTCAATCCCGCCGAGTGGGAGGGTGTTAAATCTTTTCTTTGGCCTATGGGATGCTAGTGGAATTGAACAATTGGTCCATCGGTCCCTACCCAATTCGTAGCGAATCGACCAGCTCCGGTGTGGCTGGCGTGACGACGACGTGCCGCGTACCCGTCGATGAGCGAATTTTGACCGTCACATCTGTATGCGGCGGAGCATCACTATACCGCGCACATATCGCCGCTGCGCGCAGCAAATCATGGTCTTCAACAGAAAACGGTAGCAACGCACTGGGGCCGGGCGATTTTTCTACCTTCAAAAGCAAATCATAGAGCTCGGCATTGCCTTCCAAGTAGTGGTTGTCTTGCTCGTTACGCCCAACGATCAACTTTATTTCAGGAGAAAGTCGAAAATGTCGTCCATAGCGCAACCGTGCGAGAGACGGTACGCCCGCGAGGCCGCCATGCGCGATCAGGTCCTGCAAGCGTTGACAGAATGTAGGGTCAACCAGCCGACATCCTCCGGTCGGGCTCGGGAAATCCGTTATGTCGTAGTCGTCTGCAAGGCGTTTCTGCTCTTTGTGACCGCGCCCCTTGAGATCCAGAAGTTCATCGCGTGACACAAAACCGTACCCCTCCGCCTTTGTTTTGGAGAGCCGTTTTCCTGATAGTGGCCTGACGACCTCACCCGGACAATGCTGGGCAAGTTCAATGGCAGCGAACGCGGTGAGCGACTGGACATGCTCGCGCTGGTCAAGCACGTCACCCGTCGCAACGAAATCAAAATCTAGGTCCTGCATAACCGTGAGTGCGCGCCGAATCATTCGCCCGTGGATTTCTTTGCACATGATCCCTTCCTCGGCACAACCGCCTTGGCTCTGGCTCAGCACGGCGATGATACTTTGCGAGAAGTCTTCGATATGCAAGACGACATCCAACTGCTCCGCAGCGCGCCGGGCTGCCTGTAAATCACAGAAAGGAGATTCGAACACAATGCCGTGAACAGCGATGCCTTGCGATTGTAGAACGCGGACCGCGAGTTGGCTGTCTAGACTGCCGTTGAGAAGACTCAAGGCATAAACACGTCGCTTGAAAGAAGGCATGGTCGACGAGACTCTGTTAGGGTTACTTTGGCGGCGACTATCGAAAGGGACGGCACCCTTCAAAACGATATATCGCGGCTCCTTTTATGCCTCGCTGGTGCTTATCTAGCAACGAAGAAATCTTAAAATTCCCCATGGATGACTTGTGTTCGAAGCCAGAGTCGGGGCGGTGGGATTCGAACCCACGACCTCAACGTCCCGAACGTTGCGCGCTGCCAGGCTGCGCTACGCCCCGAGTCTACCCTCGTCACACGAATGGAACCATGTCCCGAAAACGATCCCTCAGCAAGTAAGCGCCAGAGGAAGGCAGACCTTATAAAAGCTGGCTCAAAGTTCAAGAGAAAATCAATGGACCGACATCGCCTGCTCAAGCCGAATGAAGTGCGGCAAGTGCACGCCGCGCACCGTCGGCCAGAAAAACCGTATCCATACCCAAAGCGATCAAATTGAAGCCCTGGCTTACCGCGCGGTCAATCGCCTCGGCATCCGGCTGGACGATGTGGATACCGGCACTCTTACCCGCCGCCACACAACCCGCCACAACACGTTCACAGGCTTCCTGAACGCGTGGGTGCCCCGTCTGACCGGGAAGACCCAACGATCCACTCAGATCGTAAGGACCAATGAATGCGCCGTCCACACCGTCAACGGCCATGATCTCCTCAATCGCGTCACAAGCCGCTTCGGATTCGATCATGACGATCACAGCAATCGACTCATTGGCGATCGCCGCATAGTCGTCGAAATTCGCGCCCCAATCATTCATACGTGAAAAGCTGAACCCACGCACGCCTTCCGGCGGAAAGCGTGCTGCAGACACCGCGTGATGCGCTTCCTCGGCGCTGTTGACCAAGGGAACGATAACCGCCTGTGCGCCGGCGTCCAACACTTGACGAATGGCCAAGGTGTCGTTCTCCCGTACGCGCGCCCACATTTCCGGACCGCGTCCGTAGACCCCACGCGCCACTTGTGTAAATGCAGCCAGGTCGATATCTGTGTGCTCCATATCAGCCGCAAGCCAATCGAAGCCCGCGCCGGACAGAATCTCTCCGCTGGCCCCATGCCCAATCTGAATCCAAGATCCGACCACACGCTCGCGCTCGAGTAGACGTTGTCGCAGACCCGGGCGCGGTTCGCTCCAAGAATCGACGTCATCCAACATCGGTTCCGAGGGCATTGACGTTGGGACGCTTTCGTCTAGGGTATCGTCGTCGTACTGTTCCACAACAGCCACTTCCTTATCTTTCGGATTTCGCTTTTGGCCAGCACGCGTTTGCGGCGTTGGAGGAACGGGCTTTGGCGGCGCCAGCGTGCACCCTTCTAAATTGCCTTTGCGTAAATAGGTTGTTTTTGAGGTCAGGCATGTGCGCAGCGCGGTCAATGTTTCACTCCAATCGGCGTATCGACGTTCAGGATCCTTCATCAGCATTCGCTCCAACAGGCGAACAACGCCAGGTGGGAGATCACGCACGTATCGCTTCGGATGCGTAATGTGGCCATCGATTTGCCCACGCATTGCGTCAACAGAGTTCCGGTCCCCAAACGGGACCTTGCCCGTAATCATATGATAAAGCGTTGCGCCCAAACTGTAGATATCCGTACGGCAGTCCACACTGTCCGGTGCCGTTGCCTGCTCAGGCGCCATATAATATGGGGTCCCCTCAATCTCGCCCGACCTGAATCGTTCTCCCAACCCGAGCGTGCCAACACGTAGACTCATACCCAGATAGGCCAACTTTACCTGCTGACCGTTGTCATCATCCAGATAGATGCATTTGGGCGTAATATTACAATGAACGCAGTTGTGTTGCTCCCAGGCAAAGGACAGCGCTTCTGCCACGTCGGTGACGATCTGTATCGCATCCGAAACAGCAAATGCCTCTTCGCCCTCCATGATCGAACCGATGCTTGGACCGGAAACGTATTCTGTGACGAGGTACGGCACACCTTCGTGCTCGCCCACATTGAAGATTTGAATGATCCGCGGATGATTCAGAACAGACATCGTTTTTGCTTCAGAAACGAAACGTTCGTGCTCAGCGGGGTCGCTTGCAAACGCTTCTCGTAAAACCTTGATGGTCACGAAGCGCGCGAGCGACTCCTGCTCAGCCAACCAGACGTCCGTGTGGAGGCTACTGCCCAGCTGCCTGATGATTCGAAACCCGGGAATTTCTGTGACAACTATATCCATGACCGCCTTACATTTCTAATGATTCGGGTAAGTCTTCATCGTAGCCAAGACAGGCATTGCTGTCACGCTCTGTATCATTAGCGGAGCGGATAGAAGCACAAGGAAACACCAACGCAAATATTCTTAATTTTAATCACTAGCATCCCATAGGACCGAATTCTCGGCATAGAAAAGCACACTTTCCTAATGTTTGAGATGCCGTATCCCGATGCTGCATTGCAGAAATCCCAGCCACTGGAGAAAAGATTTACAGAAGGTCGCAAAGAACGCGAAGCCACGCGTTCCGCGTGGTGAACTTGTCCGCCGCGGGAGGGCTGCGGCCATTGGCCGCCCTTCGCGGCCTTTGCGACCTTATGTAAATCTCTTCAGCGTTGGTTGCGGCTATGCTGCGTTGTGTCCTCCGTGGTTAGTTCTGTCTTCGTCCTATGGGATGCTAGTGAATCATGATCGTAATCCTAATCGAGTCATTTGACACAATACGCGGGTAGCCTGCGTAATTTTCATGGCCGCGACAGGGAGAGGTTCTCTGAAATGACAGCAATAAGAAAAACAACGATTACGCTAAGATTGATGCAGAGCAAACAAATAGTTTGGACTACACCAACTCGAGGAGTTCTGGAGCCTCAGCCGCGATCAGTCGACGGCACACCGTCATGACCTCATCGGGCGTCACGCAACCAGCAGCCTCAGCAGCAACCGCTTTCGCTTGGGCAAGGCTGATGCTACGGATGGAATCTTTGATCATGGGTACCGTCGCAGGCGAGACACTGAGCTCATCTACGCCCATACCGACAAGAAGTGGCGTCAAAATAGGATTTCCGGCCATTTCGCCACAAAGTCCGACCCAGATACCATTCCGGTGCCCTGCCGTGATCGTTTCCTGGATCAAGCGCAATACACTCGGATGCGTTGAACGATATAAATAGGCAACGCGCTCGTTAATTCGATCCACAGCCAAGGCGTACTGTGTGAGATCATTGGTTCCGAGAGAGAAAAAGGACACATGGGGAGCAATTGCATCGGCCGTCAATGCGGCGCTGGGAATCTCAATCATGACGCCGACTTCAATATGCTCATTGAAGGCTGTCCCCGCTTTGCGCAGATCGTCTTTCGCAGAATCGAGTACCTTATTGGCAGCAATCACCTCTTCGACGCCGCTGATCATTGGATACATCAGTTTCACATTGCCGTGCGCGCTGGCCCGTAGGATGGCACGCAGTTGGATCTTAAACATTTCCGGGTGCCGCAGGGACATGCGAATAGAACGGCACCCCAGAAAAGGGTTTGCCTCTGGATGGCCCGGAATGTCCTCTGCGTATTTATCACCGCCTAGGTCATAGGTACGGACGATAAAAGGAAGTTTACCGAGCTCCTGGGCAGCCTTACTGTAAATCTCCGTTTGCTCTTCCTCTGTACCCGGCCTGTCGTGGGACAGATAGAGATATTCAGACCGAAATAGTCCAACGCCTTCGGCACCATACTTATCCAGGGACGTAAGCTCGCTGACAGATTCGATATTTGCAGAAAGGACAATTCGGTGA
>JBLHHU010000003.1:0-41787 GCA_047615735.1 Kiritimatiellia bacterium
TCAAACTGTGCCCAAAGTGCAAAGGCATCGCTGGTTCGAAGGCATGCTGTGCGAAAAAGGATGAATGAAGCGCAAGGAAGAAAAAGTGAACGCCGACCTGGTCATCGCCTAATTCATTCGAGTGAGGTGGTATCTAAAAAGACGCGGTGCCTTGCGGGGTACCGCGTCTTTTTCTTTTCAACCTCCGATTGGGGCAACTTGCCCTGCCGCGCCGAAAGCAGTTGAGGGCGCGCGCACTTTTGGGTATAAGTTCAAAGTATGAATCGATCTTCTTTGAAATCTTTTGCCGTCGTGACCGTCTTTTCCATGGCTCTGACGATGCTGTCCGTTGGCTGTGCCCGTCCGCCGACCGAAAAACCTGTTTATCGCGAAGCACGTCGTGCGATCGAGGCGTTGGAGACGCTTCCTGAAAAAGCCAAGGTGCTAGCGCTTTCCAAAAGTAAACTTTATATCGGCAAGAGCGCTGCCCGTGCTGACCTGCTTGTGAGACATGTAGGCGGCTTGGAACATTCCTACACGGTGCACCTCAAGCGCGTCGCGCGAACGTGGGTTGCCCAAGATGCTGGCCCAACCCCGCATGCAAGCACGACCGCCAATTAGCAGACGCTTTACTTGGGGCGATCTGCTGCATGCACCAAGGCGTTGACGGGGTTTCTTCTGCAAGCGCGGCGCCGTCGTCGTGTGCCACCTTTTCTGACGTCGCACGCTGCGTTCTAGGATTTTCCCATTGCACGTAGCTGGTCAATCATATCACGCATGTCGTCCGCGGCTGGGGCACTAAAGGTGAGCCGTTTGCGGCTCTCTGGATGGTGAAACGAAATCTCGCGCGCGTGAAGCATCTGGCGATCCGGCCATGGTGTGGGTCGACGACGCGCGTAGATTGTGTCGCCCAAAATGGGGTGGCCTCGTTTGGCCATGTGTACGCGAATCTGGTGCGTGCGTCCTGTCTCAATGCGGATGTCCAGATGGCAAGCGCGGCCGTCCGAGAAGGCTTCCCTTAGCGTGAACTCCGTGATGGCCAGTTTGCCATGATCGTCGCTAACAGCCATGCGTTTTCGATCTTTCGGGTGCCGGGCAATTAGCGATTCGATACGCCCGTTGGGGGGGCGAGGGCATCCTGAGACGATGGCGTCGTAGCGCTTTTCGATCTGTCCGGATTTGAATTGCTGCATGAGCGTGTCCGTCGCCAGGGGTGTCAACGCGACGATGAGAACGCCACTCGTGTCGCGGTCCAGGCGGTGAACAATGCCTGGGCGCATATTCGCTTCGCTTGCTTTGAGTTGGGGAAAGCGATGTAAGAGGGCATTTACGAGGGTTCCGCGGTCGTGTCCCGGGGCCGGGTGCACCACTATTCCCGGGGCTTTGTTGAGCACGGCGATATGATCGTCTTCAAAGAGCAAGTCAAGGGGGATGGCCTCGGCTTGCGGGATCACGCTTTGTATCTGCGGGACATGCAGTAACAGGTGGTCGCCATCTTGAAGTTTCTGGTGCGGCTTGGGGTGCATGCCGTTGCGCTGTAGGTGTCCGGCATCGATTAGGCGGCGAATACTGGAGCGTGAATGGTCAGGCAACTGCGTGTCCAACCACGCATCGACCCGCTGTCCGGTCGCCCGCTTGTCGACGGTCCATTCAAAGTCGTTTTTTGGTTCGTTTTTTTGGTTGGGTTGCATGCGGGTGGCTCAAATCTAGTCGGTAGACGTTGTGGCGTTGGTTGGCGTTTCTCCGCCGGCCGGACCGTTGTAAATACGCTTCCATTTGAGGGCATAAACGATCAGCGCGACGCCACAGGCCATTAGGCCTAGGCTGACCCACTGTGCGGTGGAGTGGCGACCCAGTATGAGCCGTTGCGTACCGCGGAAATTTTCCAAAAGAAACCGAGACAGTGGGTAGCTCAGTAGGTAAACGCCCGCGACGAGCCCAACATTTCGCGATCTGAGGTACAGAAACACCAACAAACCGTAAATGCCCAGATTGGCGGCTGTTTCGTAGAGCTGAACCGCGTGAACCGGAAGGCTGTGGCTTTGGTGAAGTTCGAGCAGCTTGTCCTGGTGTTGTTGTTGCCAGGGCGCTGAGCCGCGCGGAAAAACACAACCCAATTTCCCCTGATATGGGCGCCCAAAGCAGCAGCCGTTCATAAAACACCCGATCCGCCCAAGGGCGTGCCCGAGGGGAACCGAAATGACAACGAAGTCGAGCATGGCGATCAGTGGAATGCCGCGCCGCCTAGCGAGTAGCAGAACGGAAAGGGCGGCCCCGACGAAGCCGCCATAGTAAATCAACCCACCTTCATAGATGCGCAACGCGCTCAGCGGGTCTTTGCTGTAGGTCTCGAGGTCGGCGAGTACATAGTTTATGCGGGCACCGAGAATGCCGCCGACCATGACCCAAAAAAGGAGATCGGAACAATCCTGAAGCGGCCAACCGCGACGCCGACCAATCACGATCCAGTTGATGAGTGCTGCCGAAAAAGCCAGAGCCATAAAGACGCCATACCAGTGGATGGTCACGTCACCAAGTTCTAGAAAAATTGGGTTCATTGTCGCTTCCGGTTCGGGCTTCACAATTGGAGCAGGTACTATCGCAGGAAACGGGATCGACGAGCAAGCGCCATCGGTTTTCCTGGCCCGTAGAAGGGCGTGTTTGCAGGCTATGTTGCTTTGCGATTTCGCGCCTGTGTCCCGCTTTCCGCTCTGGCTCTGTGTTGAATACGCTTGATTCAACGCGCACCATATACGAATCTGTTAACCGGACATGCGCCCGCCTCGCGATCGTATTCCAAATTAGGCTTCAGATGGAAAGTTTCGCATATGGCCGATGAAGAGACCCAGATTCAGTTAGACCGAATCGATGTGTTCGAATGCAGCGAATGCAACACGGCGCTTGATGTGTCTGATCTTGAGCCGTTCACCGAGGTCGAATGCCCGAATTGTGAAAAACGCGACAACGTCCCAGCCAAGCTTGGTCAATTCACACTACTGAATCTCATCAATACCGGTGGGATGGGGGCTGTGTATCGCGGTCGCGACGACTCTCTTGGCCGCCTTGTTGCCATCAAGGTCATGCTCAAAAGGTTGGGGGAGGACCCCAAAGTGGTCGAAGATTTTCAGCGTGAAGCCCAAGCGGCGGCACGTCTTAACCATCCCAATGTTGCCCAGATCTATTCGTTTGGTCAGGAGCACAGCCAGCCCTACATCGTGATGGAGTTGGTGTCGGGAAAGCGTTTCGACAAAATGATCGACCGTGGTGTACCGCTCGATCCAGCTGTCGTTATGAAGGTGGCGGTAGACATCGCTGAGGGGCTCAAGGCTGCTGAGGCGATCGGGCTTGTACACGGTGATGTTAAGCCTGAGAATATTCTGTTAGACGAGTCCAACAATGCCAAGCTTGTGGACTTCGGGATCGCCAGTTTTGCGGATCAGGCTCAGCCGGAAGGCGGCATCTGGGGCACGCCGTATTACATTGCGCCAGAAAAGGTGACGCAAAAAAAGAGCGACACGCGATCGGATATCTACAGTTTGGGTGCATCGCTCTATCATGCGCTTTCGGCCAAACCGCCTTTCGAAGGCAAAACGCCCATCGATGTTGTTCGTGCCCGTCTCGATTGCTCGCCCCCACCCTTGGATCTGGGCAACAAGGCGATTCCCAAGGGGATCTCTGAAGTTGTTGCGCGCATGCTCGAACGGGAACCGTCGCGCCGCCACCCGACGTATGCGTCCTTGATTAGCGACCTGCGCCGTGAATACGACAGCATCGCAAAGTCGCGCACGGGCCATTTTAATACAGGTGCCGTGGGTAAACGAATTCGTATAAAGAAATCGTCGTCGAGCGCCTCGACCCCAACCGTTGCTGCGGATGCGTCTAGGCCTACCGCTGGGCCCGTTAGGCGAACCGTAAAACTGGCCAAGCGATCGTCGCCCGGGAGGGTCGCCGTCACGACGATTACGCAGAAAACGCCAGAACAGCTCAAGTTAGAGCGAAAAACCCGCCGAAAGGCAAGGGTCATGCAGGCGACTATTTTCGGCATCATTCTTTTTTTGCTGGGCGGAGGCGGCGTGGCGCTCATGGTGAAAAAGAACCATGATAAAAATTTGGCCGAACGCAGTCGCGCGAATCGCGTGCGGATCGCCAGCGAAGAGTGCGAGCAACTTCTGTCGAAAGTGAGCGCGCTCAATGGCGTGATTGCGTCGACGGCAAAACGTGTCGAGCCTCTTATAAAGGTGATTGAAGAAGCGGTACTTTTCGTTGAAGGAAAGCCGCTGAAATCGTTTTATCCGGCTGACCAGTTCATCAAAAACGAGGTGTTGTCGCTTAAGGAAGATGACGGTGGCGATGATGTCGCGGCGCCTGAAGCGGAAGGTGAATTATCTGCCGATCCATCGGCACCAACCGTCGACGAAAACGGTCGCGAAGCACCTTTCGATGCGGAAGGCCGTCGCCCCGCTGCGCCGGCAAAGCCACAGGGCGACGCACCCAAAGCGGTGCCGTCCGACGCGCCTGCTGCCAAGCGCACAGCGAATGTGGATGAACATGGTCGCGAAGCCCCGTTTGATGCGGAAGCGCGTCCTGCCGCACCGGCTGAGGAATCGGCGGTGGCGAGCGCGCCAGCGTCAGAAAAAGCACCTGCCGACGCTGAAGACGTCGATGACGCAAGTGCCGATACCAATGTGGTGGACGTTGCAGAGGCTTTTATTGAGAAGATCACGAAAGTGCGTGATCCGATCGATGGACCAGAAGTGGTTGTGCTTGCCGATCAAGTTGTCATTTTTTCTGAACGAATTACCGTGCGGCTCAATGAAGTTAATGCCCGCGCCCTTTCGGCTGATCAAATGTGGGGCGTCGCTGAGGACGCGCGCGACCCGGCCGTCGCCGAGGCTCAGATTGCTGGCATACAAGAGCACCTCGATTTCGTGACGCGTTCCAAAGAGGAGGTGTCGGAATGGCTAGACGAGGCCAAGGAACTGACCACGAAGGTGTCTCAGGCACGTGCTGTGATCACGGCACAGCGTGAACGTGCTGCGGACTTGGCCGAACAGCAAGCCGAGGCCGAGCGTTATGCTGAAAAGGTGAAGAACGAGCGCGAATTGGTCAGTACACTCGCCGAGGACGGCGCCCAGCTCATCGTCCAACACAATCTCGATCAACCCGTTAGCGACGCCGAAGCGTTGTTGTTAGATCTTGAAACGCCGGAGGCCAAAGCGGATCTGGATGTTGTGTTGGGGCGCTTTCGAATCATTCAAGGTGTCCGCTTGTATTTGATCGCTCAAATCAAAAAGCAACCCTACCGTTGGGGTTGGCGACCCCATGGCGGTCAGGGCCAAGATATCGTCGCCGCCAACGCCGAGGGAATCACCACATCGTCACAAAAGATTCCCTGGAATGCGATTTCGCTGCCGCTCCTGAGCAAGATACTTGATCACTATGTCGGGGGCACCGGCGTGCCGCCCAGTGCCAAGGCCAACAATTTGATCGGTCTCGCGTTCTTGTGTCGCCTGAATTCGCGTGAAGCCGCGGCCGAGCAGTTTGAGAGCAGGGCGACGATGGCTTCGCCTTATGCACAGGCGACCATTGAACGTTTGAAGCCCTAGTGCAACGCGGCGTTGGGTTCAGCCGCGCATTTGATCGGGGTCCAATTGGAGTCGGATGTCGCTGAGGCGTGCGGCCGTAAATCGCTCTTGGATTTTCTTGAGCATGCTGCGTTTCGCCACGCGTGACAGTTCGGTCAACCAGGGCGAGCTGTCCACATAAACGACGAGGCATTTGTTCTGGAGTAGACCCGGTCGTGTATGTGCGGCGACGTCCTTGCCGACGATGTCGCTCCAGTCATCGGCCATTTCCGTTAACCAGGCCTCCGGCGCGATACCGAGTTTCTTGATTAGCGACTCGATCATGGGTCGCACGGGCGCGGGGTCTTTTGACGGTTTTGGGGGCGGCCCGGGTGGGATTTGCGCACGTTCGCGCTGCACCTGCCATTGTCCTCGAGTATAGCGACGCGGGTTGGCTGCCATAATATGGGCGTTGCGGTTACGGCATTGGGAAGCCGGCCGACAAGTCCTTGATCTGAGTGCGGATGCGCGCATGCGCGTCGTTGTCGTCGAGATCAGCCAGTACATCAACGATGGCCTTGCCAATGATGTTCATTTCCGCTTCTTTCATCCCGCGCGTTGTCGCCGCCGGTGAGCCGAGGCGAATGCCGGATGTCACGAAGGGACTCTTGGTGTCGAAAGGGATGGCGTTCTTATTGACAACGATGCCTGCGCTCTCCAGCGCCCTGGCAGCGTCGCGACCGGTTAGATCGCGGGCGCCCAAATCGACCAAGAAAAGATGGTTGTCCGTGCCGCCCGACACTAAGCGGTAGCCATTGTCCGACAGGACTTGGCCGAGCGCCTGAGCGTTCTTGACGGTCTGCTGTGCGTAGTCGCGAAAGCTGTCTTGGAGTGCTTCTTTGAAACACACGGCTTTGGCGGCGACGGCATGCATGAGGGGGCCGCCCTGAATTCCGGGGAAGACCTGCTTGTCGAGTTCTTTACCAAATGCTTCGCGGCAAAGGACCATTCCACTACGCGGGCCGCGCAACGTCTTGTGTGTTGTGGTTGTCACAAACTCAGCGTAAGGCACCGGCGATGGGTGGGCGCCGCCGGCGACGAGGCCGGCAATGTGGGCCATGTCGACCATCAGGTATGCCCCGACGGAGTCGGCGATGCTGCGAAAGCGTTCGAAATCCAATGTGCGCGAATAAGCACTGGCGCCTGCCACGATCAAACGTGGGCGATGCTCCTGCGCGAGCGCTTCGATTTCGTCGTAACTGATCGTTTCTTCACCCTGCTGTACGCCGTAGGGCACAAAGTTATAGAGTCGACCGGAAATATTGATGGCGTGACCGTGCGTGAGGTGGCCGCCGTGGGCCAGATTCATGGCCAACACGGTGTCGCCCGGATTCAGGATCGTCTGATAGACAGCGACGTTGGCGGAACTTCCGGAGTGTGGCTGCACATTGACGTGTTCGGCTCCAAAAAGTGCTTTGGCGCGGTCGATGGCATAACGTTCGGCTTTATCGACCTCGGCACAGCCTTGATACCAGCGCTTTCCGGGGTAGCCCTCGGCGTACTTGTTGGTCATCACGCTACCTTGCGCTTCACGCACGGCTCGGCTGGCATAATTTTCTGATGCAATCAGGTTGACCGTGTCCGCCTGTCGGACTTCTTCGGCCTTGATGCTGGCGTAGGTGTCCGGGTCTGTCGCCAGGATGCTGCTGCCTTCGTTGTTGGCGGCCGACACGGTGTCAATCTTAGCGACGCGGCGCGCATGGCGATCGGCTTCGGAAAACGCGCCGTCCAACCAACTGTCGATGATGGTTTGCGTGGCCGCGATGTCGGCCAGATCTGCACCCAGGACGAGAACGTTCGCATTGTTATGTTCGCGAGCCGTTGCGGCCATTTCAGGGGAAACACATAGGGCTGCCCTGACACGGTGAAAGCGATTGGCCGTGATGCTCATGCCAATGCCCATTTTGCAAATGAGAATGCCACTGTCGACCAAACCTTGGGATACCTGCTCGGCGACCAGCTGTGCGTAGTCCGGGTAGTCCGCTGCATCCTTGCTGTGGCAACCAAGGTCGATGGCTTCGATGCCGCGTTGATTCAGGTTGGCGATGATAGCGGCTTTGTGGTCAAAGCCGCCGTGATCTGATCCAATGGCAATTTTCATCTACGTCATTTCCGTCAGTTTGTGTCCAAGTCGTCCAAGTACGTCAGCAATCCCGGCATCGCCGCCTGAAGTGTCTCGCGTGTTTTGCGATACACTGAGACGCCCATGCCAATGGGGTCCTCAACATCGTCTTTTCGCGCCGCGGGATCAAAGGATCTCATCAGATGGACGCGATCCATGGCGTCCGGGAAAAGCGATGCAAAAAGCGATTCGTGAGCGTGAGTCATTACCACAATACAGATTGCAGCGTCAATGACTTCTCGTGATACAGGCTGGCTGCGGTGGCGGGATATTGGGATGTGCAGTTCTTGCATAACGGCCACCGCTTCGCGACTCGGGCGATGCCCGCGGGCCGCCATCAATCCGGCGGATTGGGATTCCCATGGCGAGGCGGCTGCCCGCATATGATTGAACAAGTATTCGGCCATTGGGCTGCGGCAAATGTTGCCAGTGCAGACAAAAAGAATGTTTTCGCGCTTTTTGCTCACGATTTTGCCGCCGTTTTCAATGTTTCCAGCGACAGGGCGCCCTCGCGTAGGCATTCCAGTGATGATCCGCTCGCGCGGACCACGCTACTGGCTTCGCCGCCGTCTGAGGTGCCGTCGTCAATATAGAGGTCGACATGGTTGCCGAGCTGTTCGGCGGCGGCATCGACTGTGCGGGCGGGCGGGGTGCCGGACGTGTTGGCGCTGGTGACCAACAGTGGCGATCCGAGGGTTTCGAGCAACGTGCGTGTGAACACATTGTCGGGCACGCGGAATCCCTCTTCTTCGCTTGATGATTCGGGGCAATCGGCCTGCATGCGCAATACCAAGGTCAGTGCGCCTGGCCAAAATGCGTCCGCCAATCGGCGCTCGCGTTCATTCATGTTGGCACCAAATGCGCTGACGGCGTCGAGCGATGCCGCTAGATAGGCCAGCGGTTTTTCTGCATCGCGGTGCTTGGCTTTGCGGATGCGATCGCGCGCTCCGGGAACGCGTGGATCCGCGGCCAGACCATAGACGGTATCCGTTGGTACAACAACGAGACCGCCGCGACGCAGTACCTCGGCGGCCTCGCCGATGGCGTTTTCGGCTGTCGCTTTTAAAATGGGCTGTTGAATGTTGGTCATGCGTTGTGGTGTGGCGTGTGTGCTACGGCGGTCAAAACTATTTCGTATTGGGCGTGATTGGGTTCAGTGCCGTGTACTTGTCTTGATGATCCAAGGCCTTTAAGCCCAGCAAAATATCGGCGGCACGACTCAGAATCGGGTCGTCCACAACACGCTCAAGTAGTACGCGTTGTTGTTTCGCTTTTTCAGAAAGAGGCCGACGGCGTTCGAGGACGGATTCGGAGGGCAGCCAAGGTTGGCCATGGCGATATTCGTTTGGCACCAGCAAGTGCGGGCGGACACCGTGTCCCTGGTAGGCTGGGCGTCCGACGGGCGTCACCCATCCGGTCGCAATGTGCAAAAACCGACCGTCAGGGAGGGGGATGCTCTCGCGGATGCCCGCGTCGCCCGGCGTCGTGCTGCCGATGAGCATGATGCCGTCGCGCTCGGTCAGGCAGGCCGACAAGGCCTCCGCTGCGCCACGCGTCCCTTTCCCAATCAGGAGAATAAGCGGTGGCAAAAGTTTTTCATGTGGCGCGTTCGCGCGTGTTGAGCGTGTTTCCATGACCCCACCTGCGCCGTCGCGGATGTGGTATAGCGGAACGTCGTTACCGAGCAGTAAACCCGCGAATCCTTCCGCGTCTGCCAAGTTTAGGCCCTGCGCGTCGCGCAGGTCGAAGATGATGCCCACCGTGGTGGCGTTGGTCCACTGCGTGCGTGTCTCCGCGATGCGATCGGACGCGTGACCATCGAGTGCGTTGACACGATAGACCAGAATGGCGCCTGGCAAAGCGTCGAGCATCGCAACGCTGTTCGTTGCGGCGACAACCGTGTTCGTTGGCGCGTGGTCAAGCAGGCGGGCCTGTGGATCGGCGGCCTGAATAATGGCCATCTCCATCGGACCAATGAGCGCGTTCGTGGGCGTTACAATGTGATGGGCTTGCAGAACGGCGCGCAGATCGCTGAACTGGGGCAAGGCCGCGTGAAGCGTCGCGGCGGTCAGCCACACGCAAAGCACAAGGCCGTTGCGTGCGCTCGACCGCAGGGAACGCAATAGCATGGTTCGGGCAAGCAAATCAGCCTTCCAGGTCCTTCTGCACGCGAGCGTCGCCTTGTTCAACTTTCTTGCGCAAGGCGCGTTTGTGGGCTGCGACTTTGCGGGCCATCGCTGGATCGCTGAGGGCCAGGATCTGTGCCACGAAAATGGCTGCATTGATCGGGCCTGCGCTACCCAAGGTCACCGTTGGGACGGGGATGCCAGCAGGCATCTGAATGGTTGATAGGAGTGAGTCGATGCCATTCATGGCGCCGCCTTTGATCGGAATCCCGATGACAGGCAACGCTGTGTGCGCGGCCAGAACGCCGCCCAAGTGTGCCGCCCCGCCAGCCGCAGAAAGGATGGCCTTGAGTCCCCGTTTCGCCGCAGTGCTTGCGTATTCCGTTGCGAGGTCGGGCGTGCGATGCGCGGAAATGACGCGTACTTCGAAGGGGATGTCGAACCCCTCAAGGGTTTCGCATGCGGACTTCAGGAGCGACCAGTCCGAGTCGCTTCCCATAACGATTCCGACGAGTGGTTTCTTCTTTTTGGCCATGTTCTCTACTTTCAGGTGTGTTGTTTGTTCTTTGATGTGGTTTGCCGTTAGAGTGCGCGAGCGCCGATGTCTCGGCGATAATGTGCATCTTTAAATTGAATTTGGTCAACAGCCTTGTAGGCCTTGTCGAGAGCGCTTTTCAGGTCGTCGCCCATGGCGGTGACCCCCAGAACGCGACCCCCTGATGTGACGACGTTGCCGTCTTCGAGGGCCGTGCCCGCGTGGAACACGACGGTGTCGTCCGCCGCCGCCGCGTCGAGTCCGCTGATCGTGTCGCCTTTTTCGTAAGCGCCCGGGTATCCGCCGGCCGCCATCACGACACATGCGGCGTGCGCATCGTGCCAGGTCAACATGTCGGGCGAAAGCGTGCCGTCGATGCAGGCGTTGAGCACAGGGACGAGGTCGTTTGACATACGCATTAGCAGGGCCTGCGTTTCTGGATCACCAAAGCGGACGTTGAATTCGAGAACCTTGGGGCCGTCCTCTGTGATCATCAAGCCGGCGTATAGCACGCCTTTAAAGGTGATGTCGCGACGCTTTAGTTCGGCCAGCGTGCGTTCCAGAACCACCTCTTGAATCAAGGCTTTGCGTTCGGGTGTCACGACAGGGGCAGGGGAATAGGCACCCATTCCTCCTGTGTTGAGGCCTCTGTCGCCGTCCAGTGCGCGCTTATGATCCTGCGAGGAGTCCAGCATGACGATGGTTTCGCCGTCAACCAGTGCCAGAATGGATGCTTCTTCGCCGAAGAGAAACGCTTCGATAACGACACATTTGCCGGCGTCGCCAAAAATGCCGGTCTGCATGGCGTCACGCAGACCGGCCTCCGCGTCCTCGACGGTGTCACAGAGCAATACCCCTTTGCCTGCGGCCAGACCCTCGGCTTTCACGACAATGGGTGCGCCTTTTTCGCGGACGTAGGCCAGTGCGGCATCTATATCCGTAAAGGTTTCCGATTCCGCTGTCGGCACGCCTGCGGCGAACATGATTTCCTTGGCGAAGGCTTTGCTGCCCTCCAGCATGGCGGCCTCGCCGTTGGGTCCGAATGCACGAAGCCCTTTGGAGGCCAGTGCGTCGCTGAGCCCGGCGCAGAGCGGGGCTTCGGGGCCAATCACCGTCAGATCCGGGCGGTTTTCAACAGCCCAGGCAACCAGTGCGTCGATATCCTCTGCCCCAATGTCGATGTTCGTCGCAAGTTGAGCCGTGCCCGCATTACCGGGTGCGCAAAAGATTTCAGGATTGGTGGCATCACTGGAAAGCTTCCAGACCAGGGTATGTTCGCGTCCACCACCACCTACAACCAGTATCCTCATGTCCATTCCTTGGATTCGTCGATTGTCAAAAGCACCGTGCTTGCGTATGGTGCCCGAATCGATAAGCATAGTCGATCCCCGGTTTGGCTCAAGCATTTGATGGCATCAAATGCATGTAATCGGGTTCAAAACACGATGATCGGGGGGTGACCGGCTAGCTGGCACCCCCACAATCAGGAATTAGAGGAAAGTAAAAGCATGATACCACGGTATACCCGCCCGGAAATCGGTGACATTTGGACGGACGAGAACAGATTTCGTGTTTGGCTACAGATTGAGGTCCTGGCTTGTGAGGCCATGTCGAAGCTGGGGCATGTGCCTAAAGCCGACTTGGCGCGCATCCAAAAACGTGCCGACTTTAACGTCGACCGCATTTTGGAGATCGAAGAAGAGGTCAATCACGACGTGATCGCCTTTTTGACGAACGTGGCCGAGTACGTCGGACCGTCGTCGCGCTTTATTCATCGCGGCCTGACCAGCTCCGACATTCTCGACACGAGCCTCGCTGTACAAATGGTGCAGGCCATGGATGTGCTGATCAAGGACGTCAAAGCATTGCGCCGTGCGGCGGCCGCCAAGGCGCGTAAATACAAATACACACCCACCATTGGACGTTCCCATGGCATTCATGCCGAGCCAACGACGTTCGGTCTCAAAATGGCGCTTATGTACGACGAATTCGGACGTGCGCTGGTGCGGCTTGAAACGGCGCGCGAAACGGTGGCCGTCGGACAGTTGTCCGGCGCTGTCGGGACGCATGCCCACATCGATCCCTATGTCGAAAAATATGTTTGCCGAAAGTTGAAGCTCAAACCGGCGGCCATCTCGACCCAGGTGTTGCAGCGTGACCGTCATGCCGAATATCTGTCTACGATTGCTTTGGTCGGCGCATCGGTTGATCGTTGGGCGACGGAATTTCGCCATCTGCAGCGTACCGAAGTGCATGAAATGGAAGAATATTTCGGGGCCGCGCAAAAAGGATCCTCGGCCATGCCGCACAAAAAGAATCCGATCACTGCCGAAAAACTATCCGGCCTCGCGCGAATTTTACGCGGTAACGCAATCGTTGGCCTAGAAAACGTTGCGCTATGGCACGAGCGCGACATCACGCACTCGTCGGCTGAGCGCATTGTTCTGCCGGACAGCACGATCGCACTGGATCACATGCTGATCGGGTTGACGCGCGTTGTCAGTACCATGCGCGTGTTCCCCAAGCGCATGCAGCAAAACATCGACATGACGCACGGTTTGATTCATTCGCAACAAGTGTTGCTTTTACTGACGGACAAAGGCGTTTCGCGTGAAGTGTCCTATCGCCTGGTTCAGCGTAATGCTATGGCGTGTTGGGAGACTGGGACGAACCTGAAGGAACTTGTTTCCGCCGATAAGGAGCTGATGACGCATCTCACGGCAGACGAACTTGAGCATGTTTTTGACATTCAGAACCATTTCCGGGATGTCGATCGCACCTTCTCGCTTCTGGGGCTGTCATGAGCAAGGAAAAGCCCGCGAAACGAGCGCGCAAGAAATCCGCCTATGCGGAAGCCGGTGTTGATATCGATCAGATGAACGCGTCGTTGACTGCGGTCAAACGCATGGTGAAAGCGACGAACACGCGTGGCGTGTTGAGTGACGTCGGTGCTTTCGGTGGGCTTTTTGCATCGCCTGGCAAAGATCACATCTTGGTCGCCAGCAGTGACGGCGTGGGTACAAAGCTGAAAGTGGCCTCGATGGCCGGCCGACATAATACGGTCGGGCAGGATCTGGTTAACCATTGCGTGAACGATATTCTCGTGCAGGGCGCGCGCCCTCTCTTTTTTCTCGATTATCTTGGAACGGCTCAATTGAAAGCCAAGGTATTCAAGGATGTGGTTTCCGGGCTCTGCAAGGCTTGTCGCGAGAACGGTGCGGCGCTGTTGGGCGGGGAAACGGCGGAAATGCCCGGGCTTTACCCGTCCGGCGAATACGATTTGGTGGGTACCATTCTTGGAAGTGTCGCGCGGCGCGAATTGGTGACCGGTAAATCTGTGCGGTCGGGCGATGTCCTGATCGGCTTGCCGTCCTCCGGGTTGCACACCAACGGATATTCGTTGGCGCGCAAAGTGATTTTTGAGAAAGCCGGCCTAGGCATTAATGATCTCCTTCCGGGGACCAATCGGCGCATTTCGGATGTGTTGTTGGCTGTGCACAGAAGCTATCTGAAACCCGTAGAAGCGCTTCAAAAGCGGGTGAAGATCACGGGTATGGCGCATGTGACGGGCGGCGGCTTCTACGATAATTTGCCGCGCATCCTTCCCTCGGGTGTCGGCGTCGATGTGGATACCTCGACGTGGCGTGTACCGCCAGTGTATCGGTTCATCCAAGAGCAGGGCAACGTCGATCGCGACGAAATGTATCGCGTGTTCAATATGGGAATCGGCTACGTCGTTTTTGTGCGACGCAAAGATGCTGACCTTGCCTTGTCGACCTTGAAAGCTGTGCGCGCACAACCAAAGGTAATTGGTCGCGTGGTACGCGGTGCTGGCGTGACCTTATCCTAAGTCGAAAATGCCGCGGTTTTCGGTAGTCAATCTTTTTTGCATCGGTATAATCGCCGCATGAGTGCACCTATACTACCCACTGACGTCGCGCCCGTTTTTTCTGGAGCGACGATTCTGTTGCTCGCGGCTCTGCTGATCGTTCTCGGCACGTTGGCGGGCAATGTGGCGCGCCGTTTCAAACTGCCTTCACTGACGGGGCAGATTATCATGGGACTGCTGTTGGGCGAGTCGTTGCTCAACCTGATTCCCAGTGCGCAACAAAAACAGTTTGATCCGCTGATCACATTCGCCGTCGGCCTCGTCGCCGTGTCGATTGGTGGTCATCTGGATTTTCGACGCCTACGCAACGCGGTTAAGCGCATTTTGTGGGTCTGTATTTGTCAGGTTTTAGCCACCTTTGTGGTGGTCTTTGTCGCGTTTCAGATATTCAATCCGTTCCAACTGTCGGCGGAGCAGCTCCTGCCGGTCCATCTCATCATTGCTGCCATCGCGACATCGACGTCGCCCGTGTCCACGCTGCACATCATTAAGGAGCAGCGTGCACGTGGTCTGTTGGTCAAAACGACCATCGCGGTCATCGCGGTCAATAACCTGCTGACCTTGTTGATTTTTGCCGTCTGTCGCAGTGTTTCGGCGGGGCTGATGGCGGGTAGCTTCGGGGGATTCAGCAGTGTCTTGCCATCGGTTGTCGCCATTCTTGTGTCGAGTTTGATTGGTGTTTTGACGGGCTTGGTCCTTGTCAAGGTGTTGGGTAAAGGGGCCGCGCGGGGCAGTGACAAAGGTGATTCTGATCGCCGTCACGATTCGGCACGCCTTTTTACGGCTCTGCTGGTCGGTATTTCGATGGCGGCGGGGTTGTGCGAGTACTTGTCACAGCTGTTGCGTACGCAGGGTATTCAGCCGTCTCCCATTTTGGCCTGTTTGGCGTTGGGTTTGGTCTTAGCGAATCGCGCATCCTTTAAAGAGGAGGCGCTTGGGCTTTTCGATGTGCTTGAAAATGCCATTTTCACCCTGTTTTTCGTCTTGGCCGGTGCACACTTTGATGTGCATGCGGCGCTGATGATCATGCCGGCCGCGGGTCTCTACATTTTGGCACGTATTGCCGGAAAGGTGAATGGTGGCTTTATTGGCGCACGTATAAGCCATTCATTGCCTAAAATGGGTCGCTACGTAGGCCCCGCCTTGCTCGCGCAGGGGGCGATTGCGATTGCCTTGATTGTGATCATTGAAAAGGACCCCGCTTTCGCCGATGTCGAAGGGATGCTGACCGCCTGTGTGCTGACGGGTGTGGTGGTCTTCGAGTTGCTGGCCGGGCCGGTATTGGCGTGGGCGCTGAAAAATACGAACGAAGCAAATCAGGATAAGACGCGCCTGATTGAGTTCCTGCAGGAAGAATTCATTCTGCCGTCAGTCTACGCGAAGGACAAAGAGGCTCTGATCGAAGAGTTGGCCTATTTCCTGTTGCGCGCACACCGTATCGATATGCCGGTCGAAGAATTGGTGGCGGCCTTGAATCAGCGTGAATCGGAAGTGTCGACAGCGCTTGGGCGAGGTGTTGCTGTGCCGCACGCCAAAGTGGATTATGGGGAGGATATTTGTGGGGTGCTGGCCCTTGTCGATCCGCCGCTGGATTTCGGCGCCGCGGATGGTGTTCCTGTGCGATTGGTTGTGATGATCATGACGCCACACGACAAAGCGGACAAGCACCTTGAGGTGATTGGTTCCGTGGCGCGTATCATGCATCGGGAGCGGACGCGCGAAGCGCTGTTCAACGCCCGAACGGCTGAAGAGATTCACGACATCGTGTATTCCGAGGAACACGATCACTATAATTATGTCGTTGAGTCCTGAGGCGGACTGCGCGTCGTCACCGACACGCAGCGCACCAATAGCCTCAGGCGTCCGTAACGCAGCCTTCGGATGCGCTGCGCACGGACTTGATGTACTTGTATAGTACGCCTTGCGTTGCTTTGTAGGCTGGGGCGACCCAGTCCTTGCGTCGCGCTTCTAGTTCGTCGTCTGATAGGTGAACCTTGATGTCCCGTGAGACGGAGTCAATGGTGATGGTGTCGCCGTCCTGCACCAGACCAATGGCGCCACCTTCTTGGGCTTCCGGCGTAATGTGACCCACGATGAAGCCGTGTGACCCGCCCGAGAAACGACCGTCGGTGATGAGGGCCACGTCTTTGCCAAGGCCGGCACCCATAATCAGCGCCGTGGGTTGCAACATTTCGGGCATGCCGGGGCCGCCCTTAGGGCCTTCGTAGCGAATGACAACGACGGAGCCCTTTTTGATGTGGCCCGCTTGCGTGGCGGTCAGCATGGCCTCTTCGCCATCAAACACCTGAGCGGGGCCGGTGAATGCTTCGCCTTCCTTGCCTGTAATTTTGGCCACGGCGCCGTCGGGAGCGAGGTTGCCGCGTAAGATGCAGATGTGGCCCGTCTTCTTGATGGGTTTATCCCATGCCGTTATGACATCTTGGCCCTCTGTGAGCCCTGGGAGGGCGGCCACGTTTTCGGCGAGCGTTTTTCCGGTGACAGTGAGGCAATCGCCGTTTAGCACGCCGACCTCAAGCAGGAGTTTGATGAGGGCTGGTGTGCCGCCAACCTTGTGCAGGTCTTCCATCATATAGCGACCGCTTGGCTTCAGGTCGGCTAGGAACGGAATGCGGTCACTGACCGATTGGAAGTCATCGATTGATAGATCCACGCCGACGCTGCGCGCCATGGCGATCAAATGCAACACGGCGTTGGTGGATCCGCCGAGGGCCATGACGACGACCATGGCATTTTCAAAGGCATCGCGCGTCATGATGTCGCTTGGACAGATGTTTTGTTCAAGCAGCAGTTTTATGGCTTCGCCTGCGCGGAGGCATTCCTGCGTCTTCTCTTCCGATTCGGCAGGAATGGATGACGAATAGGGAAGGGTCATGCCGAGCGCTTCGATGGCAGACGCCATCGTGTTGGCGGTGTACATGCCGCCGCAGGCGCCGGCACCCGGACAGGAGTTCTTGACGACGTCTTTGCGTTCTTCTTCGTCAATGGTTCCGGAAAGAAATGCGCCGTAGCTTTCGAGTGCGGAGACGATATTTAAGGATTCACCTTTGGCTGAGCAACCTGCTTTGATCGTGCCGCCGTAGACCATCAGTGCGGGTCGATTGAGTCGGCCCATGGCCATCAGGCAGCCGGGCATGTTTTTGTCGCACCCGGGCAGGGCGATCAGCCCGTCGTAGAACTGGCCGCCCATGATGGTTTCAATGGAGTCGGCGATGACATCACGTGACGGCAACGAGAAGCTCATGCCGTCCGTGCCCATTGAGATACCGTCACTCACGCCGACGGTATTGAAGCGCATACCAACAAGGCCGGCCTTCGTCGTGCCGACTTTGACTTCATCGGCCAATTCGCGCAAATGCATGTTGCATGGGTTGCCCTCGTACCAGACGCTGGCGATACCCACTTGGGCTTTGTCCATGTCGGCCTCGGTCAGGCCGGTCGCATAAAGCATGGCTTGCGAATGGCCCTGGCTGACTTCCTGGGTGATTCTGGAACTGGTTCGATTCGCTTTGCTCATATGTCCTCCTTCAGGCCTCTTGGGTTGTCGTTGTTGTAGATAGAAGTGGTTTTTCTGGTAGTTCTGATTCCGGAGTCGGCTGTGAGAGGCCGAGTGCCGTTTGTATTTCCTGCATCGCCGAGCGTAGCTGTGCCAGTTCGGCTTCGAGTGCAGCGACGCGTTGCGCCAACGGGGTTTCGGGGGCTATATGCGCCGAGTCGGTTGGCGGCTCGGCGTCCGCTGTGCTGTGCTGTTCGCCGACGGGGGCCGCACCAGAAAGCAGGTCGGTGTAGCGTCGTTCTCGCCGCCCGTGTTCACGTGGGAGGAGGTGCACAAAGGGGCCACTTTCCGATAAACGCAGTTCTTCTAAGATCACTTCGACTTCGTCTCGCCCGTCAAAGTGATGTAGGCGCTCGCAATGGGTTTTTACTTCACTTGCCGTCTGAGGGCCGCGCAGCATCAGCACGCCGAGGATGGCGCTGTCGGCCTCGGAAAATGCACCGATTTTTTCAATGTTGTGTTTGTATTTAGGAACGCGGCTGCCCGCTTGCGAGACCTGATAGACTAAGTGTTTGCCGTATCGCATCCCGTCCAGCGCTGTTTCGATCTGGCTCGTTGTCAGGCTCATGACGGGTTTGCGGCTCGATTTCTGATTACAAGCCATTTGAAGCGCGTTTAGCGTCAGTGGATAGGCGTCAGGTGTCGTGCGCTCCTTTTCCAGCAAGCAACCAAGGATTCTGGCTTCAGTCTCGTCGAGTTGGATATCCATGGGGCTTTACTCCGGGAGAAAATGTTATTGGGTCGAAAGGGGCGTAGAATGCGTTAATCGGGTCAAGGTGGCAAGTCAAGAGGGGCGGCGGGCGAATGGCGTCAAGTGATGGGTCTCGGAGAAGGGCTCCCGTTGGGGGGGGGGCTAAATTCGAAACGTTTTATGGATTCGACCAAGCGCCCTGTTTGTATTGGTACTTGCATAAAGCAGAGGTGCTTTTTGTCTAGCAGTTTGCGAACCGTCGTGTGGTGTGGGCGAAATAAAAAGGTGGAAAACTCCTTTTTCCTGCCGTGAATGCATGGTTTGCGTCTCATTTGTTCAAATGAATCATTGACAAAATTGTCCCATAATGATAGAACGAGAATTCGTTATAAATGGAATTCGGCCTATGGCTTGGGCATTAATAGACTGTATACAAACAGGTTGCTGCTTTTGAGCTTCATTAAACAAATTTTTATACTGAGTCTTGCGCTCGCGCTTTTGGGCTGTACATCACAGCGCGAAGTGTCGCTGTCCGAGGTGCTCCAGCAGTTGGACGTTCAGGATGTCACAGCCGCTCCTGACACATCCGCGTCGCCAGATAAGCCTGATACGCCGTCGTTTCCGATGACCGCCCTCGAGGCAACATCGGCCGGTGCTCCGGGTGGCGACTCTGCAGATCAATCTACGATTCAGCCCGACAGTGTTCTTAAAATCAGTGTGGCGGAAGAGTCTGGATTAAACGGTTCTTATCAAGTCAACAAATTGGGTGCAATTAGCCTTGGCTACATCGGCCCCGTCATTCTTTTCAATATGACTGAGCAAGAAGCGGTTCAAAAAATTCAGGATATCCTGCTGCGCCGTGGTGAATTCAACAGTGCAACGGTCAGTGTCAAAATCCATCGCGCTTCCTACGATCAATGCAAGGTTCTGGGCGTGGTCAACTCGGCAGGGTCGATCAAACTTGGGGCTGGAGACTTCGTGACCTTGAACAACGCCCTAGTGCGCGCCGGTGGCATTAAGGGCTCGGCCAGTAGTGCACGGGTCAGGGTGATTCGCGAAGGCATGAAGTCACCTGTTTGGCAGTCTTTGCCCGGGGAGGTTTATACGTTCGTCACCGAAGACGGCAAAGTACGCGTCCCTCATGTGACCTTGCGTAACAATGATATCGCCTATGTGTTCACCTATACGCCGCCACGCGCCCGACATGCTCGTGCTATACGCGGCCAAGGAAACTGGGTCTTGGTGTTGGGCGAGGTCAATCAGGAAGGCTTTTACCGATTCACGAAGGAAGAACGGTTCACCATGATGAACCTGTATTTCAAAATGGGTGGTTTGCCTCAGTTTGCCAACGATAAATCAGTGGAAGTTATTCGTCGCGATGGCGAAGGTTATGAAGAGCGTTTCAAGGTCAATGTCCGTGACATTCTCTCCGATGGTGACCCCGACAAGGACTTCGATCTGGAGGCGGGGGATCGAATTATCGTGAAAGAGCGCCGCCTTACCTTGTTCTAGGTCGGCAGCACACATGCCGCCTTTGATCGATCCGGGCCTATTCCGCGATTGAACACCTCCGCGACTTACGCTACGTTCTGAACCCTTTGAGGCCCGCGACACACGCTGAGCCGTATCCTATCTTGGTGAATCCATGAGCGAAAAAACGTTCGACCCCGTCAGCAATAAGCTGAACTTTCCTGAAATGGAGCGCGACGTGCTTTCCGTCTGGGAGGCAAACAAAACCTTTGAAGCGTCACTCAAGCAACGCGAGGGACAAAAGGAGTATGTCTTTTATGACGGTCCTCCTTTTGCGACAGGGCTCCCGCATTACGGCCACTTATTAGCTGGCACCATCAAAGACATCATTCCCCGCTATCACACGATGCGCGGGCATTATGTGTCGCGCCGCTTCGGGTGGGACTGTCACGGCTTGCCGATTGAAGCCCTCGCTCAGGAAGCACTTGGCCTGTCGGGCACGGCCGCCATCCAAGAGGCCGGCATTGATGTGTTTAACGAAAAATGCCGATCGATGGTGTTGACCTATGTCGAAGAGTGGCGCCGTACGGTGACCCGCATGGGGCGCTGGGTTGATTTTGATGATGATTATAAGACCATGGACGTCGACTACATGGAGACGATTTGGTGGGTTTTCCAGCAGCTCTGGAACCAAGATCGGATTTACCGGGCCCACCGCATCATGCCCTATAGTTGGAAGCTGACCACGCCGCTCTCGAATTTTGAGGCGGGCAGCAACTACAAAGAGGTCAACGATCCCGCCATCACGGTGCGCCTGCGTTTGACGTCTGGTGTCGAAGGCGAAGCTTACGCCCTAGCCTGGACCACCACGCCCTGGACGCTGCCTGGAAATTTGGCCCTCTGCGCCGGACCAGACATTGACTATGTTCTGGTCAAAGACGCCGCGTCGGCGGAGCGCTACCTCATCGCGGAGGCACGTCTGGGGGTCTATCACAAATCCGAGGACGAATACGACATTCTGGAACGCTACAAAGGACGCGATTTGGAGGGTTGGACCTACGAACCCTTGATGCCCTATTTCGCCGAACATGAATCAGCATTCCGCATCGTGACCGATACCTTTGTCTCGACCGAAGACGGAACGGGCTTGGTGCATATGGCCCCCGCGTTCGGTGAAGATGATTATCGTGTCTGTCAGCGTGAAGGTGTGGCGATCGCGGACTACCTTGATACCGATTGCAATTTTACGGACGCCTGTCCGGAATATGTTGGGCAATTCTGCAAGGACGCTGATAAAGCGATCATTCGCCGCCTCAAAGACGAGGGTAAACTTGTACATCAGAGCACAATCGCGCACAACTATCCCTTTTGTGAACGCACGGATACGCCTCTGATTTATCGTGCCATCGATGCTTGGTATGTAAGCGTCGAAGCCATGCGTGACGATCTGGTGGCCAACAATGATCAGGTCCACTGGGTGCCCGATTATGTGGGTGAAAAACGATTTGCAAACTGGCTCAAGGATGCGAAAGACTGGAACATCAGTCGTAACCGATTCTGGGGCTCCTGCCTCCCTGTGTGGATCGCCGAAGACGGTTCAGACATGATCTGTGTTGGCTCCGTTGATGAACTGGAATCACTCTCCGGCGTGCGCGTTGATGATTTGCACAAACACACGGTCGACAAGGTGATCATCGAAAAAGATGGTAAGGTGTATCACCGAACGCCGGAGGTGCTGGATTGCTGGTTCGAGTCCGGCGCCATGCCGTACGCCCAGTGTCACTATCCTTTTGAAAACAAGGAGCGCTTCGAATCGCACTTCCCTGCGGACTTCATTGCCGAGGGGTTGGACCAAACGCGCGGATGGTTTTACACCCTGCTGGTGTTGTCGACGGCGCTCTTCAAGCGCCCCGCCTATCGTAATGTGATTGTAAACGGGTTGATGCTGGCCGAAGACGGGCGCAAGATGAGTAAGCGCCTCAAGAACTATCCCGATCCAAACGATGTTATCGACCGCTATGGTGCAGATGCCTTGCGGCTCTACATGATTTATTCGCCCGTTGTCCGTGCCGAAGAACTTCGCTTTTCAGAAAAAGGGGTCATGCAGTTGATGCGCGACATTCTGATTCCGCTCTGGAACGCCTACAGCTTCTTTGTGACCTACGCGAACATTGATCACTGGAAGCCTGACCCCACACGTGCCGTGAGCGAAAATGTGCTCGATCGTTGGATTCGAAGCTCGCTCGAAACGCTCGTGCAGCGTGTGACGGAAGCATTGGACGCCTATGATCTTCAGCGTGCCGTGCGGCCATTTGTTCACTTCATCGACGACTTGACCAATTGGTACATTCGCAGGAGTCGTCGCCGATTCTGGAAGTCACAGGACGACCTCGATAAAGCGCAGGCCTATGACACGTTGTACTATGTGTTGTTGCAGCTTAGTAAAGTGGCTGCGCCCTTTATTCCCTTCGTCAGCGACAAAATCTTTATGAACCTACGTACAGAAGACATGCCGACATCCGTGCACCTGTCTGATTTCCCGCAGGAAGATGCCGACCATCGTGACCCCGAACTGGAAGCCCAGATGGCGGATATCATGACGGCCGTGCGTTTGGGGCGGCAATTGCGGTCTGACAACGAGCTGAAGGTCCGGCAGCCGCTAGCGGTGATGCACGTTGTGTCTCGCGACGCAGGTGTGCGAGCGCACATTGAAGCGCTGAAAGATATCATGCTTGAGGAACTGAACGTGAAGGCTGTGGCGGTAGGCGAGCAGGATACATCGCTTGCCAGCTTGCGCGCCAAGGCAGACTTCAAGGCGCTGGGGCCACGTTTCGGGCCACGCGTAAAGCAGGTCGCGAGTGCCATCACGGCCCTAACCTCCGAACAGCTTGAACCTTTGCTCGAGGGCCAAAGCGTTAGCATCACGTTGCAGGACGGGGAACGTGTCGAGCTGTTGGAGAGTGATTTTGTGATTGAGCGTTTGCCTCTTGAAGGCCTCGTTGTTGCGTCGGAAGGCCATTTGATTGTCGGACTGGATACAGAGCTAACGCCTGCATTGGAGTCCGAAGGCTTAGCGCGGGAGTTTGTGAACAAGGTTCAGAATATGCGCAAGTTGGCCGACTTTGAGGTGACGCAGCGCATCCGCACGGTTTTCGTGACAACGGACACACTTGCCGACGCGGTCACCGCATATGAATCCTATATTGGGACCGAGACGCTGGCGGTGACAACCGTGCGTGACGTCGCGGTAAGCGACGGGACGGAGTGGGACCTCAATGGCCACACGTGCACGATTCGCGTCGAGCCTGTCGACGCGTAGGCCTGTTGTTGGCTATCCGCCAATTTCTGACATGACGCGATCGGTTGCAAATTCGTCCTGATCAAGACCGTGGCCCCAGGGTTTTCGAAAAATAGCTTTTCGAATATGGGCATTCATGTCGGTCACGCTCTGTCCTTGTCGCAATGGCGTGCGGAGGTCGATTTCGTCTGGTCGCAAGAGGCACAGGCGCAATTTTCCGTCAGCCGTTAATCGTGCTCGATTGCAGCTGGCGCAGAAGGGCGCCGTGACCGAGCTTATGAAGCCCAAGGACCCTTTGGCGCCGTGCAGGGCGAAGACGCGTGCTTCGCCATCCAGTGTTCCGTTGTTCTGCAACTCGAGGGGACCCAATGCGGCCGAAATACGATCGCGAAGTTCTTGCTCGGAGACAATCCGATCTTGTTGAAACGAGTGAATGCCGCCGCCAAAGGGCATCAGTTCAATAAATCGAATCTGCCACGGTTTGTGTTGCGAGAGTTTCGCCAGTTCGATCACGTCATCTTGGTCATTCCATCCGCGTACAACCACAGCGTTGATTTTGACCTGAAGGCCTGCTCGCTCTGCGGCGTCCAATCCGTCGAGGGCATCTTGCAGTCTGCCCCAGCGTGTGATGTCGCGGTAGCGGCCCGGATGTAGTGTGTCGATGCTGATGTTGACGCGCTGTACGCCAGCGTCGCGCAACGGCCTTGCGAGATGGGCAAGTGTGATGCCGTTTGTGGTGAGGGCCTGAAATGCATCAGGGGCCGCATCTTGAACGTGCTTGATTAGTGTGGGTAAGGCCTTGAATAGCGTTGGCTCGCCGCCGGTATATCGGAATTTGTTGAATCCCAGCTTGGCGAAAATTTTGATCAGCGCTTCAAATTCGTCCAATTGAAGCATTTCGGGGTCCGGTTTGAAGGTCATGGATTCCGGCATGCAATAGACGCAGCGCAGGTTGCAGACATCCGTCAGAGAAATTCGTAAGTAGTTGATGTTGCGGGAGTACTGGTCTTGTAGGCCGGCCGTTGGCGGCGCGGCGAGTGTACTGCTATGGTCGTCCGCCCGTCGATATTTTAGCGTTTCTATATGTGTCGTGATCACATTGCATATCCTAGATAGGCCGTATAGAATAGGCAAGCGTGCTCGGCGTGGCAATGGCGTCATTGCCGACAAAAACCGGATTCTACGTTCGAGCGAATAGATGACACGATGGAGGCATTGATATGAAAGAAGCTAATTTTAAAGGATACGTTGCCCTGACGGCGCTGAGTGCCGCTCTTGTTCTGTGCGCTATAGGGTGTTCAAAAAATGAACCCGTCGTCGTTGAAGGCGCTGCCCCCGCGCCCGATCCTGTTCCCGAGACTTTTTCGATTACATCGACCAACGAAGTGGTGCAGGAGATCGAGATTCCGGAGGTGTCGATGCAAAAGCGCGTTGAAGCGGATTTTAATCAGGATTCGTTGGAGGACATTGCCCTCGTTGAAGAAGACGCGTCAGGCAAGAGTTCTGTATCCATTTATCTTCGAACGAAGGATGACTCTGTGACGCGCTCCTACTACAAGGCCGGTGGCATACGCATGACGGGTGAGTTCAAAATCACAGCGCTCATGAGCATGGCAAAGCGGGAGTACACAGACTTGGTTGTCATGCAGTTGTTCAACGACGGCAGAAAGGAGAGGGTCTTCTTTCGTACACAGGGAACCGAATTCACCGAGGTTGAACGTACCGTTGTGAAGTGAGGCGCCTGGCCCTCCGCCCGTACGAGTCTTGTTTTTTAGGCGCACATCCGTATAGTGTTGTGTGTCCTTCCGCAATGAAAGTTTAAGCGCTAATGCATATCGACGACATTTTTGAAAAGCATCCCACGACGACATTCTCGTTCGAGTTCTTTCCTCCCAAAACAGAGGCCGGCGCTCAGAAGCTTTTTGAGACGATTCGCCAAATTGAAACACTCTCTCCGGCTTTTGTTGATGTGACTTATGGGGCTGGCGGCACGACGCGTGACCTCACGCACGATCTTGTGCTGCGCCTGCACAGCGAGTCTGACATCGCGACGATTCCGCATCTCACGACGGTCTGTCAGCGTGAAGACGAAATTCGGGACATTCTCGAAACCTATGCGCGTGCAGGCATTAATAACATTCTGGCGCTAGGTGGCGATCCGCCGCGCAACAAGAGCGACTGGGATCGCAGCCAGGACACGTTTCGCTATGCGACGGATCTGGTTGAATACATTAAGCGCTTCAATGCCGAAGGCATTCATTCGGATCCGCGCGGATTCGGTATTGGCGTTGCCGCGTATCCGGAAGGGCACCCCGCCACACCGAATCGCCTCAAGGAAATGGACTATTTAAAAAGCAAGGTCGATGCCGGTGCGGACTATATTGTGACGCAGCTCTTTTTTGATAACGGCGACTTTTATGATTTTCGCGAACGATGTGAATTTGCTGGAATCAACGTCCCGATTCTTGCCGGCCTGATGCCGATTACCTCACTCGGTGGCATGATACGCATGGCAGATTTTGCTGGCGGCACACGCTATCCGGCGGCACTGTTGCGCGCCGTGGATCGCTGTGGTGACGACGATGATGCCGTCAAGCGCGTCGGGATACACTGGGCCACGCAGCAATGCCTTCAACTGCTTGAGCATGACGTGCGCGGCGTCCATTTTTACACGCTCAATCACTCCGACGCGACGCGCCAAATCTATGAAACGTTGGCCTTAACGCACGTGACCTGATTGACGTAACCGTTTTAGGGCAGACGGTCGCTGACGGGACCAAACCTGCGTCCGCCGGTGCGACGTTCCTGTGTTTTATTCCCTGCACGAATGCGTTAGAGTCAAAGTCGTTCAGCGCCAGAGTGGAATTGTCGTCTGTGGTGAGGCCAAGTGGGCAGGGTCGGGAGAGCATGAGGATTATTGTTCAACAGTTGGGGGATGGCGTATTGGGTCGCTGGGCCACCACGTCGCGCATCCTCGCTATAGCGGGAACGGCCTGCGCGTTAGCCCTTCGGCCTTCGGCCTGGCCGGTGACCACCCGCGACGTCCTCGCGCGACAGGTGTATTTCACCGCAATTGAAGCGGTGCGCTCGGTATCCGTTATCGCGGCTTTCGTCGGCATCGCCATTGTCGTTCAAGCACAAGTGTGGCTGATCAAGTTTGGGCAGACCGCCTATTTAGGGCCGCTGCTGGTGGCGGTCATCGTGCGCGAGTTGGGGCCCCTGTTAACCAGTTTTGTCGTGATTGGCCGCAGCGGGACTGCGGTGACGGCTGAATTGGCGACCATGCGAGTGAATCGCGAAGACCGCGTGTTGGAGGCGCAGGGGGTTGACCCGTTTTCCTATCTGGTCATGCCGCGCGTCCTGGGCATGATGATCTCCGTTTTATGTCTAACGCTTGTGTTCATCATTGTTTCTTTTTTTAGCGGATACCTGTTCGGAATATTGATGGGCATCACTGAGCAGGATCCGTTGACCTTTGCGGAGTCATTGATGATGCATCTGACGTTTGCGGATGTCATGAATGTCCTAGCCAAAACGCTTCTGTCCGGTGCGCTCACGGGCGCCATCTGTTGCAATGAAGGGCTTGGCGTTTCCGGCGCGACAACCGAAGTCCCGCAAGCCGCTGGGCGCGCATTGCTTCGATCCGTGTTTGCCTTGTTTACGACCGCGTTTATCATTTCGCTGGTGTCTTACTTATGAACGATAACGGGACCATACTGGCTGTTGACGTTGCTGAACTTGCGGCTGGACCGCCGTTCGACCTCGGGCTGAAGGACGTGCATCTTGAACTCGCCGCCGGACAGATGGCTTGTGTGCACGTGGCCGCCCACGAAGCCAATACGCCTCTGGCGGATCTTGTCATGGGCATGCTTACTCCGGACAAGGGCGTTGTGCGGTTCAAGGATACAGCATGGGCGTCGATGTCGGCATCCGACACGCTCGCCGCGCGAGCGACGATCGGCCGCGTTTTCAGCGCGGGTGCCTGGGTCAGCAACCTGGACATGGATGAGAACATCTTGTTGCGATGTCGGCATCATCGTAGCGATATAGACGATCAGGTTTCTATTCGTGTGCGTGCTTTGGCTGAGCGATTCTCGGTCAGCGACATATTCGGGCAACGGCCCGCCTGGGTGTCGCGAAGCGCCGGCAAGCGGGCGCAATGGGTCCGTGCTCTGGCGGGACGTCCGGCCTTGCTTGTTCTAGAGCAGCCATTGCATGATGTTGAAGATCGATTTAAGGAGGCCTTTCTTGAGACGCTCGAGGAGGTTCGTGCTGACGGAACGGCGGTGCTCTGGGTGGGGCCGCAAACGCAGGGGATTACGATGGGGATGCCGATCGATCGATTTCAAGTCTTGAATGAGCGCTGGATTCCGGAGAGCATAGATGCGCGCCCATGAAAATGCAGAAGCTGAAGTACGGACATAATGAATAAGCCATTTAAATTTCGATATGTTCGTGAGATCGTCGGCTCATTCATGTTGCTGATGATTCTCCTGCTCGTCGGCGGCGTGATTCTGGCCGGTCGTGCGCAGGGTTGGTTTGAGCCTAGGCTGGAACTTCACGTACGCATGCCGGACGAAGGTTTGGCTGGCATTCACAAGGGGTCGCCCGTCATGACGCTCGGGACCCAGGTGGGCGTTGTCGACGATGTGCACGTGAACGATGACGAGTCCCTTGAGGTCGTACTCTCCCTGAAGGGCGATTTTATTCGCTTTGTTCGATCTGATTCCGTGGCCAGTATTAAAAAGCAGTTCGGCGTGGCCGGCGATTCACTGATCGAGCTTTCGCGTGGCGTCGGAGCCGAAATTGACGGCGATTACCTGCCTCTCCCCGCTAAAAAGAATCGTGAAATTGTCGAATTGGTGGAGGAGCTGGTTGTCCAAGTGCAATGGGCCGTCATGCCACTGCTGGAGCAAGTTCGTGCGGCCGCTGAACAGTACACGGACGTGGGGATCGATTTGCAAAAAAGTGCCGTCTCGCTTCAGTCGTTATTGGCAGGCCTGAACGATGTGGCGGCAGGCCTGAACGAGGGCGAAGGCACGGCCGGACGTCTGTTGAAGGACCCGTCGACGGTCGAGGAATTAAACACCTTGCTGCAATCCGCAAATCTTGTACTTACGAATCTGAGTGCGGTGGTTGGCGATGTCAAAAGCGTGGTCACCAATGTGAACCTGATGGTCGAGGATACCCAGGGTGTTATCAAAAACATCAAACGTGCATCCACAGGTGTTCCTGCTATGATGAATCAGACTGAAAGCACGCTCGATGATGTACAGTTGCTTTTGGAAGGCCTTCAGCGCCATTGGTTGTTGCGAAAATATATTGATAATCCGGACGTGCCGACCCGCATTCTACCGTCGTCTGCGGTTCCAATGAATGAGGGTAAGCTCGAAGAGCACTAAAGAAGGACGATGCGAATCATGAGATCAAGGTGGCTTCAAAACTTGACCTGCTGCGGAGCATGTTTACTTCTGGTGTGCGGCTGCGCCAGCTCCGGCAAAAAAACGCGATCGCAACATAACACGGACACGGTGATCAGTGCGTCGTCCAAGCGCGCCGGCGACGCCTTCACGCAGGGTCTGTTTGATGTTGCTGCGGCGTCTTATCAGGAAGCGCTGAATCGCGCACGTATGCTGGACAAACCTGAAGCCGCCGCAAGCTCGGCTTACAACCTTGCCGCGTGTTATGCCGCCATGCATGAATTTAAATCCGCCCGCAATTACCTGGTTGAAGCCCGTGCGGAATTCTTGCGGGTCGATGACCCTTCCGGGGCGGGTGAAACCTGGCTTTTGGACGCCAAAATGGCGCAGGCGGAAAAACAGCTCGACGTCGCGGAAACACGTTGCCTAAAAGCGATCGAATTGCTTGAAGAAAGCAAACGCCGTTCGACTATGTTGGCCCATGCCTATGTCTTGATGGCCTACCTGAACTGCGAAAAGAACGAACTTCGTGATGCCGAGGAGGCCCTTCTGATGGCGCGCCGAGCGGATAAAGGTGTCCGCGACCCGCAGTTGTTGCCAGATCTACTCGCCACAGAGGCTTATTTAAATGTGTCGCAACATGCGCAGATGCGAGCCGCACTAAAATACGATGCCGCCGCCGCCGCCTATCGCGAGCTCAATCGCGGACGCGAGGTGGCCGAGATGCTGTCACGCGCCGGAAACATGTATCGCGCTGACGAAGAACACGCATTGGCTGGCGAGCGTTTCTATCGTGCGGCACGCAGTTATCTTGGCCAGGGAAATGTCGATCTGACGCTCAAGCTGCTTAAGCTCGCTTTCGAATCAGCAGACTATGCCGAAGACGTGGCGTTGACCCAAAAATGCACAGCTTTCTACAGTTCTCTCAAAGAGCAGGTTGGTCCGAAACTGAACAGTGACGAGATGGAAAAATAGGAGAACAGAATGATTCGCGTACATCTGGTTGTCATGGTCACGTGCCTTGCAGTCCAAGCCGCTATCGCGGCAGACATGAGTGTGCAGGTAAAAACGACCCCGCTCCGCTCGGGGCCTTCGTTTCTCGGCAGTGTCGTTGATTCCTTGTCGTATGGCGACGTTGTTGCTGTGCTAGGTGAGCGCGCGGGCTGGATTCAAGTGGCGGCAGCCTCGGGTAATCGCGGATGGTTGCACCAATCGGCCTTAAGCAAAAAGCGAATCGTACTGAAGGGCGGCGGTAACCAGGTGGAGGCGGGGGCCTCGTCCGATGAAGTTGCGCTGGCAGGAAAAGGGTTTAACCAGCAGGTGGAACAGGCCTATAAAAAAGATAGCAAGAACACGGATTTCAAACCCGTTGATCAAATGGAGTCGCGCGAGGTCACACGTCAGGAAATGATTAATTTCATTAAGCAAGGCGGGCTTGGCGGCGGAGGTGCGCAATGATGCGAAACACGATCATTAACGGCCTGCTTGTTGTCTTTATCATTGGGCTGAGTGGCTGCCAGACATTGACCGACGTTGGCGCAGAGATTGGTGAAGCTTCTGGGACGTTGACGCCGGAAGAGGCTGCTGCCATACGCCGAACGGGGCGCTCGGTTGCTAAATCGTTTGCGGACATCACGCCGGAGCAGGAGTATTACATTGGCCGCTCTGTCGCGGCGACGATTTTTGCCCGCTATGCGCCGTTGAATGATGAGGGGGCGAATCATTATCTCAATGTTCTTGGCTCCGTCTTGTCGCAGCTGTCGCACGTGCCGGAAACATTCGCCGGGTACCATTTTCAGATTCTCGATTCGGATGAAGTGAACGCTTTTGCTGCGCCGGGTGGTTTGGTTCTTGTGACGCGAGGCATGCTCAAATGTTGTCGCAGTGAAGACGCGTTGGCGGCTGTGTTGGCCCACGAAATTGGGCACATCGAAGGGCGTCATGGCCTGCGCGCCATAAAGCAGAGCCGTCTCACGAGTGCGCTCACGGTTCTGGCTGTTGAAAGCGCAAAACATCTGGGGAGTGAGGATCTCGCCGCTTTGACGCAGGAGTTCGAAGGGTCTGTCTCCGATGTCACTTCGACCTTGATGACCAGTGGCTATTCGCGCGGGCTCGAAAAACAGGCCGATGCGGCGGCGGTGCGGATTCTCATGCGTGCCGGATACGATCCTAACGCGCTCATCGATATGTTGCAGGAAATGAATAAACGCGTACACGCCGGAAGTGGCGGATTTGGTAAAACGCATCCACCGCCGGGGGATCGTATTGCGGACGTACGCCAGAAAATCGGTCGCGCGCAAGTTCAAGCGACGATGGTCCCCGCAAGGCAAGCGCGTTTCGCGCAGAACATAGGTCGTCTGCAGTAGATCTGCCGGGACGTCGGGTGCCCTCATGCCAAGGAAAACGCTAACCGCTTTTGCGATCGCACTCTTGGCTTCGGCGCTTGCCGTCGGCCTGCGCGATAGTGGGCCGATGAAGCGCCTTGAATATCCAAGCTGGGATATGCGCGTTCGCACGCTCGCCAAGCCCACCCCTGCAAGCGCGAAAATTAAAACCATTCTGTTGGATCAAGACAGTCTTGATTGGGGAAAATCATCCTTCGGCTGGTCCTGGCCTTGGCCGCGTGAAGTCTATGCGCCCATCATTGCGTTTGCGCGTCGCGGTGGCGCGAAAGTGATTGCCTTTGATGTGCTCTTTCTGGAGCCCTCGGCCTATGGCGTGCACGATGATGCCGCTCTCGGGGCGGCCTTCGGGAGCGGCGATGATGTCATCGGCGCTGTTTTCCTAGGAGATGCAACGGGTGATCTGGTTGAATGGCCGGGCCACTTTCCCAATGTAAATCACTTTCTGGGCCTGACTGAGGGCGGCAGCGACAAATCATCACGTGTGCCCGCGGTGCTGCAACACGCACGCATGGCGGCGCCGATCGTCGAGGTGGCAACAAATGCGGTGTTGCTCGCCAATGTGCATGACACACCGGATGCGGATGGAATCTTTCGCCGCGCCAGCTTGATACGTTATTTGGGCGATCAAGCGGTCCCATCGCTGGGGGCTGGCATGTATGTGCTCGGCGAACGTACAAATGCGACCAAGCAAGCCCTGCTGCGTTTTGATGAAGCGGGTCAAATGGTTGGATTCGCCAGTGCGCCTGGGGACGAAGCGCAGCGCTCGATTTTGCGTTATCGTGGGCCCTCACAAACGCACGCAGCGTACAAAGCCGCGGCGGTCATTCAATCCGAGATGGCTTTTTTAGAGGGCCGTGACGACGCGCCGATCGACCCTGAGGTGTTTAAGGACAGCTATGTACTCGTCGGCTTTACTGCGCCGGGTTTGATGGATTTGCGACCCTCGCCGATTAGCCGAGTTTATCCCGGCGTTGAAGTGCATGCGACGGCGCTCGACAACTTGCTGTCGGATGACTTTTTGACGGATGCCGGGACGGTTCATTTTGGACTGATGTGTCTGCTGAGCAGCTTCTTGATCGGACTGCTGATGCTTCACTGTCGACGAGCGTTGCAGTCCGTGGTGCTCTTTGTGTGCGCGCTCCCGTTGCCGGTGATCATTGGGCTGCTGGTCTATGTCAGCCCGGGCTTGTGGTGGCCAGTCGTTCCGCACACCTTGGCCGTGATCATTACGCTCGTCGGCGCTATTGTTGTGAATTACGCAACCGAGGGGCGGCAAAAGGCCTTTATTAAACAGGCCTTCAAGCATTACTTAAGTCCCGATGTGATCGAGCGAATCATTGACGACCCCGGCTTGCTCGAGTTGGGCGGCGAGCGCCGTGAACTGACACTCTTTTTTTCCGACTTACAGGGCTTTTCGGCATTTTCCGAAAAGCTGAATCCCATTCAATTGACAGCCTTGCTGAATGCCTACCTCAGCGAAATGACGGATATCATTCATGAAGAAGGCGGAACGCTCGATAAGTATGTTGGCGATGCGATTATTGCGTTTTGGAACGCGCCGCTCGATCAGCAGGATCACGCACGGCGAGCCTGTCGTGCGGCGGTTCGCTGCCAGGAACGATTGACGGAATTGCGCGCTGACTATCAACAGCAATTCGGTGCTGAATTGCATATGCGCATCGGCATCAACACCGGTCCAGTGGTGGTTGGGAACATGGGTTCGCGCGAACGCTTTGATTACACGGTGTTGGGAGACGCAGCCAATCTGGCGTCGCGACTGGAAGGCGCTAACAAGTTATTTAAAACCTGGATCATGGTTTCTGAAGCGACCTGGCAGAAGGCGGGCGCTGATCTGGGCGGGCGCTATCTGGGTGCGTTGCGCGTCGTGGGGCGATCCGCGCCGGTACGCGTTTATGAACTGATGTCGATGCAATCCGGGAGCGACGCGCCTGAAAACAACGATTTCGATCGTGCGTTAGATGCGCTGGGTGCCGGTGATCTGGCGCAGGCCGCGCAGACCTTCGCGACGTGCGACGGTGACCCCGCCGCGTTGCGCTATGCTGCGTGTTGCAACGACTGGATCACGCGCGGCGAGGCTTGGGATGGCGTTTGGGACATGACGGAGAAATAGAGCCATGAAAATCAATGTGGGTGGTGTGCGCGGAGGCCGTACCGTGAGCGGGGCCGCGTTTTCAGAGTTCGGAGGCGATACAACGTGTTTTTTCGTCGAAGGAGAGGCCGGGGAGCGGATTGCCGTCGACGGCGGAAGCGGACTCATGCAATTCAGTGATTCGCTACTGAAACCGGGGCCACTCCTGTTTCTGTTTTCGCACTACCATCTTGACCATCTGTCCGGATTCGTTCCCTTTGCCGCGCGTCTTGATGGGCGTGTTGATTACAACGTGTGGGGACCGCAGCGCGATGACGTCGGCCCGGTTCAGGCCTTGTCCGTTTTGCTTGGCGAGCCTTATTGGCCCGTCGGCCTTTCAACATCACAACTGATGCCAATATCTCGCGCGCTTGATCCGTACCATGGGATGAAGGGTGCGACCATTGGGAACCTGCAGGTGCGTTGGTGTGATACGGCGCATCCCGGTGGTTCGCTGGCTCTGCGTATTGACGAATGTTCGACAGAGAAAAGCGTGGTTATTGCAACTGACATGGAGTGGGGCCTTTGCACAGACGAGCAGAAGCAAGGCCTCCGTTCGCTTTGTACTGAGGCGTCGCCCGCAAATGTTCTGATCATGGATGCGCAATATGAGGACGATGAATATGAGGCGCATCGTGGATGGGGGCATAGTACCTGGCAAGAGGCTGTCGCGCTCGCGCAGGCATGTGGCGTGAAGGATCTGCGCATCACGCATCACGGACCCGACAACGACGACAGTAATTTGCGTGCGCGCGAAGCGGCGATGCAAGCCGTCATGCCGACCGCGACATTTTTGCGCGCGAACGATCGAATTGCGCTGTAGACGCGACGGATATAATAGGGGAGATGGTTGAATGAGTGAAATAAGTATTCCGGCACAGCAATCCACACTGCAGCCGCTTGGCGATGATGAAATCAGCGCCATTTCTGCTGACCTTGAGGCGCTGAAACGTACCATTGGCACGCGCGTTGTTGGCAAAGACGTGGCCATTGACCATGTGCTGACTGCGCTGATCGGGGGCGGGCATATTTTGATCGAAGATGTGCCCGGTGTGGGCAAAACAACGCTGGCGGTCAGCCTGGCGCTGGCCATGGGCGGATCGCACAATCGTATTCAATTCACGAGCGACCTGTTGCCGTCGGATGTTCTGGGTGTGCCGGTGTTTGATCAAGAGCGCCGTAGCTTCGATTTTAAGCGCGGTCCTATCTTTGCCAATGTCGTGCTCGCGGACGAAATCAACCGTTCTACGCCAAAGACGCAGTCCGCCATGTTGGAGGCCATGCAAGACGGCAAGGTGTCCGTGGACTTGGATGTCCATGAATTGCCCCATCCATTCATGGTCGTTGCGACGCAAAATCCGGTGGAACATCATGGCACCTATCCGTTGCCGGAATCACAACTGGACCGTTTTATGATGCGCATTCATGTCGGTTATCCCGATCCGGCATTCGAAGCGCGCGTGTTGCGTGAACCTGAATTACATCGCACGCGGGTCGCGCTCGATCCAGTAACATCGCCGGAACGGATTGCTGAGATTCAAGACAGTGTGTCGCGTGTGACGGTGACGGATGAATTGATCGGCTACATGCTCGCCATCGTGGGGGCGACACGCGATCACGACGACATCGAGTTGGGTGTGAGTACGCGCGGCAGTTTGATGTTGTTGCGTGCGGCGCAGGCGTTGGCCTTGCTGGGTGGCCGTGGTTTCGTTTCCCCTGATGATGTTAAATCTGTTGTTCGTCCGGTGCTGGGGCACCGTATCGTTGTGCGTTCCGGCGCGCAGGGGTTCATGATGCACAGTGATTACGAAAATGAGTCTTCGCGTGTGCTCGATCGCATCCTGAGTGAAATCGAGGCGCCCCTGTGACCCATACGCCGGTCATTCATGTCAGCGGAAAGCACATCCGCTCGGTGCGAATCACTCGGCCTGGATGGGCTTTTCTCGTTCTGACGGTCGGGCTTGGGCTGGGTGGGTTGAACACGGGCAACAATCTGTTGTATCTCGTTTTCGGCATGCTTCTCAGTATGCTCCTGATGAATGCGATACTGTCGCGCAGTTCGCTGCATGGGCTCTCGCTGAAACTGCGAATGCCGCCGCGTTTGTTTGCCGGCGCGGCCTGCCCGTTTCGCATCGAGATCAGTAATACGAAAAAACGGCTCCCGAGTTATGCGTTGACGATGCTGCCGGATGCAACGCATGCCCAGGCAACCAGTGCCAGCAGTTTCCTGTTCAAAATTCCAGCAGGAGATATGCGTGTTGTGGATCACCCCATTACGTTTTCCGAGCGTGGGGTGGTCGCGCTGCCCGGGTTCCGGCTTCTGACGTCCTATCCTTTCGGGTTGATCGAAAAAGTTATCCCTGTTGCGTTCGAAGGGCGCAGTCTTGTGTATCCGGCGCTGATGACTATCGCCCGCGACAGCATGCCCGCGCTCGTTCGGCATGGGGATTTTCTGGCTAGTGAACGTGGCATAGGGGTGAATCCCTACGGTATTCGCGAATACAGTGTAGGCGACGAGCTTCGCCACATTCATTGGCCATCCGTTGCTAAAGTGGGCGCGTGGCTGGTCCGTGAATATGAACAGGAAAAGCGCGCGCGCATTCTTTTGAATCTATTGGTGCGTGATCAACCCCCGACGGATGACGCTGGACGCGAGCGTCGCGAAACAAGTGTGTCGGCGCTGGCAACGCTCTTGATGCAGTTCATCGAGGAGAAGCGCGAAGTGGGGCTTTTAATCAACGGTCGCTGCGTTGATTCGGGGAGTAGCGGCTACATGGACGCCTACCTGACGGCACTGGCGCTGTTCGACGCCGAAGCGAAGGCTGGCGTGGTTCCGAATTACCGCTCCGTGTCACCGGACGAAGGCGCTGTCTTTGCCATCAGTGAAATGCCTGCCTCGGAGCTCCGTGGGGCTCGCTATGATCGGCTCATTTTTGAAAATGGGGCGCCCGCATGAAATTCATTACCGCTTTTCGTGCCTCGCACGCATTGTTTATCAACTTAGGTTTTTTCGCCCTTTGGGTTGCCGACATCTTACCATTCCTCGTTATCGTTCTAACTGCGCTTGGGTACTTTGTGAGCGAACGGATTGGGGTTCGTCGTTTAGTCGATGCCGCGCCCGTTTGGTTTTTGAACCTCGTCACGCTGGCGGTCTTCGCGTACATGGTCGCCATTCATTTTCTCGCCAAAAACGATCTGGTCGTGGCGTTGGTCTATTTCACGGTTTACTTGCAGTTCGTGAAGTTGTTCGGTGCACGCAAGAATCGTGACTATTTTCAAATCTACATTTTGGCCATTTCGCATCTTGTGCTTTCAACCTTGTTAACGTCGGACTTGTGGTTCGCCGTTCCTTTTCTGTTGTTCATCGTGAGCGCGCCATGGTGTTTGACGCTCTATAATCTGAAGGCGCAAGCCGAAGAAGCGTTTAAGGGAGACGCAGAAGTTGAAGGCCAGGAGGCGGGCGCGTCTGGTAAACGTCTGTCTGAACTCTTCGAGTCCCGACGCGCCATTTCTGGCGGATTTTTCTGGAGCACCACAGTATTGAGTCTATTGCTGCTCGTGAATACCGCCGCAATTTTTGCGTTTTTTCCGCGCGTCAGTACGGGGTTTCTTTTTCGCAACACGCGCTATGGGCACAGTGTGTCTGGATTCTCTGACAAGGTGGACTTGCGCAGCTTCGGTTTCATCAAAGGAAATACCAAGGTGGTGATGCGCGTCATTCCCAAATCACGCTCAGAGCTCAATGCGTCCGGGTTGTATTGGCGCGGGTTATGTTTTGATACCTATGATGGTCTCGAGTGGCACCGTAGCAAGACGACAGCGCGTCGACTTCCTCTGACGCGCACCTACGGCGAAATTCCGATTCGACGTCACGATCCGGATGGGTTGGTGGAGCATGAGGTGCGCCTTGAGCGGCTCGACACGGATGTCTTTTTTGCACTGCATCGTGTCGAACATGTGAAGTGGGATCGCGCCTATGTGGATCGTGCCTTCCAACGCCCACGTGACGATTCGCCCGCTGGACCCGCGCTGGCGGTTGACGCGTACGGTGGGTTGCATTTCGACGGAGGGCTCGAATACGAGCGGCACTATCGCGCCTTTTCCAATACGCACATACCGCCGCCGAAAGCCTTGCGTCTGGCGTCGCAAGGCGCGCTTCCTGACGAGCAGGCGCAGTCGGCGTACATGCAGCTGCCCGACATGAGTCAGCGCTTTCACGAGTTGGCAAAAAAGATCACGGATGGTCGCAGCAATAATTATGATCGTCTCTATGCGGTGATCGGTTACCTGCAGAAGAACAACCAGTACACACTGGATGTGCCGCGTCAAAAGGGGAATCCCATCGAAGGATTTCTGTTCGATAAACGTGAAGGCCATTGTGAGTTCTTTGCCACCACAACGGTGCTTCTGTTGCGCGCGGCGCGGGTGCCGGCGCGATTGGTTTCTGGGTTTCGTGGCGGCGACTGGAATGCGTACGGGCACTTTTTGACCGTGCGACAGCGTGACGCGCATACCTGGGTGGAAGTCTATTTCGAAGGACACGGGTGGCTACCTTTCGATCCTACGCCGCCGGACGCCTCTGCCGCAGGGTATCGCGATCTAACGTTTAAAGGGTGGACGCATTTCGTCGAGTCGCTAGAGCTCACCTGGCACGGCTATGTCGTGAATTATGAGCTGCGTGACCAAGAGAAGATGGTGGGCGGTATGGCGGCATCGATGACAGCAGCGTTTAAGCGCCTCGAAGGTTTGGCGCGTGGCATGAGTTTGCGTGATTTGGTGGCGTGGCTGCGTGACGATCGTCCGGGGGACGGTGGTCAAGCAGGGGGAAGGCCCGTCCTGATTTGGGTGTGTGTAAGCGTTGGTGGACTGATCGCCGTTCTCCGGATGCGTGGGCGTTGGCGGCGGGCGTCGCACCGTGTCCTTTCGCGGGCATGTACGCGGTTTATAAAAATCGCTGCCGGTCAAGGTTACACGCGCGAAGGTGGTGAAACCATTCAGGAGTTGAGTGTGCGCGTGGCGGTGGACAACCCGGATCTTCAGGTCCTGTTGGGCCGATTCGTGAATATGTACTATGTGCAGCGTTTCGGGCCCGATCGGACGGCAACGGACGAGGCGGTCGACCTTGACGAGATTCTCGATGCGCTTCAGGCGGCCTGGAAAGCTTCGAAAGTGAATCCGCAAACACGGCGATGACTCTTGCCATCCGGTGTCGGATTCCGTATTGAATGTTGCTCTGTTGTCGCCACGGATGCATCAAGGGATAACGATTTGATTTTCAAAGGAGATTTACATGGCCAAGATCACGTTCATGGGTGCGGGTAGCACTGTTTTCGCGAAGAACATTCTGGGCGATGCGCTCTGCGTCCCTGAGTTGCAGGATTTCGAAATTGCGTTGTACGACATTGACGCGCAGCGGCTCAAAGAATCCCGGCGAATGATGACCGTGATTAATCGAAACGTCGCGGGTGGAAAAGCTAAAATCACGGCACATCATGGCGTGAAAGCTCGCCGCGCGGCACTTCGGGGCGCTGATTTCGTTGTTAACGCAATTCAGATCGGTGGCTACGAACCATCGACGGTGATTGATTTTGAAATTCCAAAAAAGTACGGCTTGCGCCAGACCATTGGTGACACGCTGGGAATTGGTGGCATTTTTCGAAACCTACGCACGATTCCTGTAGTGATGGACTTTGTCCGTGACATGGAGGCGGTCTGCCCAGACGCGTTACTGCTCAATTATACGAATCCGATGGCTGCCATTACGGGCGCTGTACTCGAGTCGAGTAGCATTCGAAGTGTCGGGCTATGCCACTCGGTGCAGGCGTGTGTGCCGTGGTTGCTGCGCATGGTCGGCATGGATGAATATCGAGATTCAGCGAAATGGAATATCGCGGGCATCAATCACCAGGCTTGGTTGCTCGATATCCAAGCCGATGGTAAGACGCTGTATCCGGAAATCAAAAAGCGGATCAAATCGTTGATGCGTGAAATTCAAAAAGAGGGGGCTGCCAACGTGGTCGCTCGCATTCAGAAACGAAAGCTCAAGCACCCGGGAAAGATTCCGGAATGGCTCATCGTGCAAGACATGGTCAGGCTCTCGGTGATGGACTACTTCGGTTATTACACGACGGAATCCTCAGAGCATATGTCTGAATATGTGCCTTGGTTCATCAAGCGAACGCATCCCGAGTTGATCGACGCATTCAATATTCCCCTCGACGAATATCCGCGTCGCTGCGTGAATCAGATAAGCGCGTGGAAAACGCGTAGTAAAGACCTGCTTAAAGATTCCAGTTTGGGTCACACGCGTACGCATGAATACGGGTCTTACATTATGGAGGCGATCGTGACCAACCGTCCGGCACGCATTCATGGTAATGTGTTGAACACGGGCCTCATCACCAATCTGCCGTCGCGGGCTTGCGTCGAGGTCGCGTGCCTGGTTGACCGCAACGGCGTCCAACCATGTCATGTTGGTGATTTGCCGGAACAGTGTGCTGCGCTCAATCGCACCAATATCAATGTTCATCTGATGTCCATCGATGCCGCCCTCAAAGGCAGCAAGGACCACGTCTATCAGGCTGCAGCGCTTGATCCGCACACGGCCGCGGAGTTAAGCTTGGATGAGATCCGCCGTTTATGTAATGATTTGATACGTGCGCACGGGGATATGATTCCCAAACTTAGGTAGCGACACGGCAGAGGTATCTAAATGGAAGTATTGATCGGAATTCTTGTTGGTTTGGTCGTCGCGCTTGTGGGCGTGTTGGCCTTGCGTCGTCGGAATGCTTCGGACGGTAAATCGACCCAAATCCTCTCATCCATCGAAGAAATGCGTTCGGTCGGCGAGCTTTCCGTCTATAAAGTCTTCACGAAAGAAATCGTCACCAGTTCGCAGCACGCCTTTGGCGATGTTGGGAAGAAGTTCTTCCAGTGGGTCGTCTCGACCAACAAGATGGCGATGATTTTCAGTTTCGAAATCGACTTTCGTTACAATTTGCAGAGTCCTGAATTTCGTATCACTGAGCAATCGGAGGGCGTCTACCACCTGCGCATGCCCAAATGTTTCTACGAGACCTACATCAAAGACATTCAGATCTACGATGAAAAGAAGGCGACTGTGATGCCGTGGCTTTTGCCGGGCGTGCTGCACGGCGTCTTTGGTCCCGGGTTCAATGAAGAGGATAAGAACAACCTGATTGATGCGGCCAAACAACATGCCTCTGTTCAGGCCAAGGCGTTGGTTGATCGTATGAGTTCCGAAGTGCACGGATCCGCACGCCAGACGCTCGAGGCACTTGCGCGCGGATTCGGCGCCAGTCGTGTCACCTTTGATTTTCAGGATGCCGAGTTGGTCGAAAGCAAAATCGAATACGATTCCAGTCAGGGCGAAGCGGCCTGATTTTTGTCGACGAATCCGTCGGCGTTCCCCGCGTGCTTGATCTGGTCATCGCCAGTAGCGTCAGTCTGCGCGAAGCATTTCTTGAAAAGTGGAGTCCAAAGAGGTTGACCCAATTGCCTCGCTCTTGTTTGTGTAATACATCGACGCCTTCGAGCGCATCGTGAAGCATGGTAAGTCGATTGCGCTTGCCGAAAAGAAACCAGATTTTTGGATCAAGCACAGAAAACTTGACCGCGTTGTGGATGCGCAGGCGAATGTTGTTATTCACGAACTTGGCGAGGCGCAGGATTTTCTCGATCGCCTGCAAGAGGGCACGCTCCGCTAGTCCCTGGAAACGCCACGGCGATCTTCAAGTATCGCCCTTTCGAGTACGTTGTAGCGATCAATGACTTTGCGGACGTAGGCGCGTTTCTCATTGTAGCTGCCAGGGAAGAAGCTTCCCTTGAAGCCAGCAATGACCATGTTGCGTAGTTGGCGGGGTGTGACGTCGAACGCCTTGACTACAATGTCGAGTTCATCTGAAACAGTCGTGTTCGACACAAGGCGGTTGTCGGTGCAAATGGAAATCGACAGGTTGTGGTCCAGCATCTGTCTCAGTGAGTGTCCGGACGGCGACGTCAAGTGGGGCATTGTTTGCATGTTGCTGGTGAGGCAAACTTCAATCGTTATGCGCTGATTGGCAATGTAGTTGCCCAGACGCCGCACGTACATGTGCGGGTCCTCAATTTCGTCGTCGACGATCTTGTCATGTTCAAAGAGCAGGGTGCCGTGGCCAATGCGGTTGGCAAAACATTGGGTAATGGCTTGAAATACGGATTCCGGTCCGTAAGCCTCGCCCGCATGCACCGTCTTGTGTAGGAAATTTTCATGTGCCGTAAGAAAGGCTTCGCGGTGGTCGGCAGCTGGAAAGCCGCGCTCAGCGCCAGCCAGATCGAAACCGACGATGGGTAGCCCGGTTTTATTGCGTACGCTGATTGCTTCACGCACGAGTTCCGTAGAGGCCGTGGCGTAGACCTGTTTCGGGGCGCTCTGCGGAAGCACGCTCAAAAGACTCGCATAATAGGTGCCCATGTGTTCGTTGAACGATCGCAAAGCGCAGACGA
>JBLHHU010000004.1:0-39742 GCA_047615735.1 Kiritimatiellia bacterium
GAACATTGTCAACGAGGCAGATGCCGGCATAGCTCATAATGGTGCTGCCACTGCCGGGTTCGAAGGCTGTCGCCGCATTGCGGTTCCCACCGCTACAGTTTCCGCTGGTGCCATTAAAGGTGTGGTCGGCCCCGAACTGGTGACCCAATTCGTGCGCAACAAAATCCACATCGAACGGATCGCCCATCGGCGTAGGCGACCCGACCGCGCCTTCACCCTTGTCGATACTTCTGCAGACCACGCCCAGCCCGGCGAGACCGCCTCCCCCTGTGTTGAAAAGATGCCCCACATCAAAATTTGCACTGCCGATGACCGTCACCGTATTTGCGTGATTCTCGATCAGGGTGGCGTCCGTGGAACCATTTTCCGAAAACGGATCCGTGACCGAGTTGGTGTAAACAATCAGATTGTTATTGGCGACAAGTTCGAGACGCACCGCGAAATCACGTTCGAAAATACCCGTGACCCGATTGACCGTCGTCACGATGGCCGCCAAGGCACCGACAACCGTGCCGCCATGAAATTGGGTATACTCGCCTTGCGCGGATACAGCCAGTCGATAGGTGCGCAAGCGCGTGCCGGTTGTCAAACTCGCGGGCGCAATGAACTGCGGGGCTTGATTCGGCACAACATCCTTGCCTCCTTTGACGCCGCACACAAAGTCCTTCCGAGCGAGCTGGCTCTTACGATAGCTCGTGTGAACCGTCGCGTCGTCTCGCCAAAAGGGATCGATATAAAACGACCCGTTAGGCGACAACACCTGCGCGTGAAGCCCCTTGGGCGTGCGATCCATGCGTAAGGACGCGTGCGGGTCGTCAATCCCGACGCCTCGGTACGTCTTGATGTCGGGAAACTTGCGGGCGAGCTCCGGGTGCATCACCACCGATTCGACAACATGGAAACGCGCGAAGGTACCGTCCGGCGTGGGTAGCGAAATTTCAATGGGAGCCTCGACGGCCACACCGTCAGCCCGTTCCATCGGCGCCTGAACAACGTGATTATCGAGAACATCCATATTGAGAACCCAATGCGGCGCCCCCTCAGGCTGCACCCACGCCCCCTGATCAACAGCAAGCGCGACAGGAAACGGCGCCACCTGCGTCCAGGCATTTTTTTGCCCATACGCCTGCTGTGTGGCGAAGCCCAGAGCGAGCAAAGCCACTGAACGCGAGATTTGAAGGATGTGTACGTGGATTTTCAAATAGATCCTTAAAACAGTGGGGCCGACAGGGTTGGGATGACTATTATGATCGAAACGGGGGGCTGGGTCCAGAGATAAGCCTTTGCCACAAGGCCTTACGCATCTGACCTCATGTTGTGGTGATCGACTCCGAAGTAGGGCCTTTTCTCGAACGAGAAGCTTGCGACGAGTGGGGAAATGGCCCCTCCTGCAACGGGCCGCTACAAAGCCTTTCCAGTTCCCCTTCGCCGGAAAGTTCGTGATGGCCAATCGGCGCACGCGGAATTAGTATCTGACCCTGTGTTTAAAAACATCACCCGCCCGACACCTCACTCACAATCAACACAAGGACAACGCCTCATGAAAATCATCAGTGCCGAAGAGGTTCACAGCGCCCTCAGTTACCCCGAACTCATCGACGCCTTACAGCAAGGCTTTTCGTCGCTCTTCACCATGCCGCCACGCCAGGTGTTTCTGCTTGATGATGCAGCAGACAATAACGACGCTTTCGCACTACTGCCCTCGTGGAACGATTCGCTCATCGCCCTCAAATCGTTTACGTACTTCCCCGACAATCCCGGCCCAGAATACAAGTCGCTCTATTCCAAAATTCTGCTTTTCGACCGCGCACACGGCGAGCCGCTGGCACTTGTCGACGGCACAAGCGTCACCTTCTGGCGCACCGCCGGCATTTCAGGGCTGGCATCGCGCTTTCTGTCACGTGAGGACAGCGAAACGCTGCTCGTCTTGGGAACAGGCAATCTCGCCAGCTACATCATCCGCGCACAAGCCAGCGTGCGACCGCTGAAACGTGTTCTGGTTTGGGGCCGCAGCGTAGCGAACGCCGAAGCCGTCGTACAGCAGATGAGCGCAGAGCTTCCAGGGATTACGTGCGAAGTCGCGCCGGACATTCAGGCCGCCTGTGCCGATGCCGACATTGTGGTCAGCGCGACGGGCGCCCACGAACCGCTCGTCTTGGGCGACTGGATCAAGCCCGGCACACACACTGACTTCATCGGCAACCACCATGCCACCAAGCGCGAATGTGACACAGGCCTGGTTGCGAAATCCAAACTCTACGTCGATAGCCGGGACAACTGCTTCAAGGAAGCGGGCGAAGTGCTGGTGCCGATTTCAGAAGGCGTCATCACCGAAGACCATGTCGTTGGACAGCTCACCGAAATGTGCGCCGGCACTATTCCGCTGCGCGCGTCTGACACGGAAATCACGCTCTTCAAATCGATCGGCATGGCCTACAGCGATTTAATCGGAGCGGGTCTGGCCTATCGGGCTGCAACCGCGAGTTAACGCGGTCGCGTCGCTGCGCATTCACGCACGATCGCGAGAATGCGCTCGCGCTCTTCGCCAACCAAAGGAAGGCGCGGCGGACGCACACGTTCGTTTCCATACCCCATTTCGGTGCAGGTCAACTTGATGTACTGCACCAATTTCGGATGGCTATCGAAATGCAGCATGGGCATGTACCAACGGTAAATCTCTCGGGCGCGTTGATAATCCTGAGCCTGAACGGCATCCCAGATGAGTCGGTTTTCGCGCGGAAAGGCGTCAACCAAACCAGAGATCCATCCCGTGCAGCCTAACATCAGGCTTTCAACACAGACGTCATCCAACCCGGCGAACACGAGATAGCGATCGCCCAATGTGTTGAACAGATCCGTAATGCGCGGAACGTTGCCCGAGGCCTCTTTGATGCAGACGATGTTTTCGACGTCGGTCAGATCCAGAAATGTTTCAGGTGTCATATCCACGCGATAGACGGGCGGATTGTTGTAGCACATGATCGGGAGTTTTGTTGATGCCGCAACCGTGCGAAAATGAGTAACCGTCTCACGCTTGTCGGAGTTGTATACCATGGCGGGCATCACCATCAACCCATCGATACCGACAGACTCGGCCATCTGCGAGGTGGCACAAGCGTTTTGGGTCGTAAATTCCGCGACGCCGGTTAGCACCGGCACGCGCCCGCCGACAACATCCACGGCCGCCTTCAAGACGGCCCGCTTTTCCTCGGGAGCAATCGAGCAGTTCTCGCCAATGGTCCCCAACATGACCACGCCGTGAACCCCCTCGTCCAGCAACGCCTCGATATGCTTTTGGGTTTCTTCGAGGTTGATACTGAGATCTTCGTTGAATTGCGTCGGTAGGGCAGGAAAAACCCCGTTCCAATTTACGGTCAATGGCATCGCTATATCTTTCTGTACGTGGGCTCGTGCTCGAAAATGGCGTAACGCGGTAATCCATATCAAGACCCTCGCAAGATCAACAGTGAAAAATGCGTCTTAGGGCCAGCGCCGTCCCTATTGCGTACCACCTCTGACTGGCGCGCCAACCAGACCTACCGCGACGACAAACACCCGAAACCTTACATCAAGACGAGTCATAGCACTATCTGGCTTGCCTTACGCATGCTGGATGGACATGCTTATCGGTCGACCCCTTTGATCCGAAACGTCATACCGTAGGAAGATCCATGAAACGATACATCGCCATGTTACTGATAGCCCTCCCGCTAGGCCTGAACGCCGCAGAGACACGACCCAATATTGTATGGATGTTCTCCGACGATCACGCCTATCAGGCCGTCGGGGCCTATGGTGGACGCTTTAAACCCCTCAACCTGACCCCGAACATCGACACCTTGGCCAGAGACGGCATGGTCTTCGACCGTGCCTATGTCGCAAATTCGATTTGTGCGCCCAGCCGAGCCACGCTCCTGACGGGGAAACACAGCCACCTCAATGGAAAATTCGACAATATCGGCGGGTTCAACCATGACCAGCAGCAGTTTCAGAAAATTCTGCAAAAAAACGGCTACCAAACGGTCATGATCGGAAAAATTCATCTTAATGGCGCGATGCAGGGCTTTGACTACTGGGAAGTGCTTCCCGGCCAGGGCCGCTACTGGAGCCCAAAATTCATCACGGCAGAAGGTCAAACCCTCTATAAGGGCCAACATTCAACGAAAGTCATCACCGACCGCGCGCTGAACTGGCTGGAGACCGGACGCGAGGCAGATAAACCCTTCATGCTGATGGTTCATTACAAAGCCCCTCACCGCCACTGGAATCCCAATAAGGAAATGCAGGAAAAATTTGCAACGATGACCTTCCCTGAACCGAGTACGCTGTTCGACGATTACGAAGGGCGCGGAACGGCGGCCCACAAACAGGACATGAGCATCTCGAAAACCATGCTCCGTGGCTTGGACCTCAAAGCCAACGAAGGACCGCGCAAAGCCGAAATGGACAAACTGCTCGATCACCCCGAAGCGCTCCTGCGCTGGAAATACCAGACCTACATGCGCGACTATCTGGCGTGCATCGCAGGCGTGGACGCCAACGTTGGACGCATCCTGAAATTCCTAAAGGAAAATGATCTCGAATCGAACACCATCGTGATGTACGCCGCCGACCAGGGCTTTTACCTAGGTGAACACGGCTGGTTCGACAAACGCTTTATGTACGAAGAATCCTTCCGCACGCCCCTGCTCGCGCGTTGGCCCGGCGTTGTTGAACCCGGCACACGCAATACAGACCTCGTTCAGAACATCGACTTCGCCGAAACCTTTCTAGAAATCGCGCAGACCCCGATTCCCGAGGACATGCAGGGCCACAGCCTCGTCCCCTTATTAAAAGGAAAGACACCGGAAGACTGGCGAACATCGCTCTATTATCACTACTACGAGTACCCGGGCTACCATTCCGTCCGTAGACACGAAGGCGTCACCACGAAACGTCATAAACTGATTCGCTTTTACGGCCAGGACGTTCCCACCGGGGAAGAATGGGAGTTCTACGATCTCGAGACGGATCCCGAAGAGATGCACAGCCAGTACCGTAATCCGGAGCAGGCCACCATCGTCGCATCGCTAAAAAAAGAACTGAAAAGGCTCCGCAAAGAATATAAAGTTCCAAATTCAACCCCGTGAATCAACCTAAACGAAAACCCTTGTTGGAGAACCGAGTGATTAAAACCTTGTCGACACTAGCCATCGCGCTTGCATGCCTGCAAGCAACGTTGGCCGAAAGCTTCGAACTAAAAGATGGTGATCGCGTTGTCTTCGTTGGCAACACGTTGATCGAACGAGCAGGCTTATACGGACATGTCGAAACAGCCCTTCTGACGCGCTGGCCGGATCGCAATCTACAATTCCGCAACCTTGGCTGGTCGGGCGACAATGTGCGCGGTCAGTCGCGTGACTATTTTTTCAGAGACGGCGAAGGCTACCGACGCCTGATGCAGAAAATGGGTGAACTGAAGCCCACGGTGCTATTCATCGCCTACGGCACGAATGAATCATTTGACGGACCCGAAGGCCTGGAGCGCTTCAAGAAGGAACTGACCAAGCTGCTAGACGATTTATCCAAGAACACAGGCGCACGCATGGTCTTAATCTCGCCATTGAAACAAGGCGCGTGGCTCGCACCGGCCAAGGTTGCAGAAAACAACGCCAACCTAGCCCTGTACAGCAAGGCTATCGCGGCCGAGGCCCAGAAACGCGGCCATGTCTTCGTCGACTTATTCAGCGACGAAAAACTCACCGCCGCGACGTACAACTCCATCCACCTCGACGACAACGGCTATCGCCATCTAGCCTCGGCCATTGAACGCGAACTGGGATTAAAAACCATCAAGCGCCCCGACCTCGAATCGCTGCGTCAGCTCGTTGTCGAAAAAAACCAACTCTTCTTCGATCAATGGCGGCCAGCCAACGAAATCTACCTGTTCGGACAGCGTAAACACGAACAGGGCACCAACGCCAAGGAGATGCCAATGTTCACCCCCTTGATTGAAGCCAAAGAAAAAGAAATCAACGCGCAACGCATCGCCCTGATGGGAGGTGCACGATGAACCGCGCTATCCTCCTGCTGGTCGCCGCCATGGCAATGCCCGCCCTAGCCCAACGTGGCTTGCAACACATTCCTGACCCGGACGTCAGCAAGCAAATAGAAACCTTTAAACTGGCCGACGGATTCGAAATCAACCTATTCGCAGCGGACCCAATGCTGGCCAAGCCCATCCAGATGAACTGGGATCCGGCGGGGCGACTCTGGATCGCCAGCAGCTCCATGTATCCACAGATCAAACCCGGCGAAATAGCTAGCGACTCGGTTATCGTGCTCGAGGACACCACAGGGGATGGTGCGGCCGATAAGCGCACGGTCTTTGCCGAGGGACTGCTCATCCCAACGGCCGTTATGCCATACCGCTCCGGCGTGTATGTCGCCAACTCGACCGAGCTTCTCTTTCTGGACGACACCGATGGTGACGGCAAGGCCGACACGCGCCAGGTCGTATTGTCAGGATTCGGATCGGAAGACACGCATCACATTCTGCACACCTTCCGCTGGGGACCGGATGGCAACATGTACATGAATCAGTCGATCTATATTCACAGTCATGTCGAGACCCCCTACGGACCACGGCGACTCGGTGCCGGTGGCACATGGCAGTTCAACCCCGAAACCTTGCGGCTCGAAATCATGACGCGCGGATTTATCAACCATTGGGGTCATCATTTCGATCGTTGGGGACAATCCTTCGCGTCAGACGGCGCTGGCAGTGAGGGCGTCAACTACATGTTTCCAGGCTCAAAACACCACACCGCGCACGGCGCGCGCCGAACGTTGAATGGCTTCAACCCGGGACAGCCCAAAATCGCCGGTCTGGCCGTTTTGTCTGGCCGGCATCTGCCCGAAGCATGGCGCGGCAATATAATCGGACATGATTTCCGTGGACATCGTAGCGCACGCTTTATCATCAGCGACGACGGCAGCGCCTACGCATCACGTCGTGTCGATGACCTGGTTAGTAGCTCGCACGGCTCCTTTCGCCCTGTGGATGTCAAAATGGGGCCCGATGGGGCCATCTATATCGCCGACTGGTACAACCCGATCATTCAACACGGCGAAGTCGACTTCCGCGATCCGCGTCGCGACCACACGCACGGCCGCATCTGGCGCATCACGGCCAAGGATCGCCCGCTTGTCGACAAGCCAAAGCTCGTCGACGCGTCCGTCACGGCGCTACTTGACGCACTCAAGGCCCCCGAACAATGGACCCGCGAGCAAGCCAAGCGCGTTCTCAATGACCACAATCAGGCCGATGTCATCAAGCGCACGAAAGCATGGGTGCGGGGCTTAGACAAGCAGGACCCCGATTATGTCCACCATCTCCTCGAAGCCGCCTGGGTGCTGCAGTCGCACAACAACGTTGACCCTGCATTGATCCAACAGATCGCTGACTCCGATGAGCCACGCGCATTTGCTGCCGCCATCCGCATTTTGAAAACGTGGAGCCTCGACAACCCACCGGCCTACGATGAAGCATGGTTTCCCGCGATCCGCGAAAAAGCGATCACCCACGATTACGGCCGCGTTCGTCTCGAGATGATTCATCTCCTGCGCCAGCAAGGTACGCTTGAGGCCCTGCAGCAAGCCATTCGCGTACTGGACAAACCTGTCGATCGCTTCATTGATTTCGCGCTGTCCGAAACACTCGAAGAGCATGCGTCGGTATGGACACCGGGCCTGAATCAGGGCAGCCTGCCCTTCACCGACACCGCTCACCTGATCTTTGCGCTGCGCATTGTGGGCCATAATAACGCATCTGCGTTCTTGCGAGGCTTGCTGCAAAAGCCGGGCGTCACGCCCGAAACACGCTTCGACCTGCTCGTCGCTATCGCGGAAAGCGGAGACGCAAATGCGCTAGGCTTCATCCTTAATGAGGCGCTCGCAACGGAAGGCGAGAAGCAACTCACCCTCCTGAATGCCATGCTGAATTCCAAGCACCGCCCCGACCAGGGCGCCGAACGCATTTTCGAACTAATCAAGAGCGACGCGCCGGCCACCCGCCAGGCTGCCGTTAATCTTATCGTTCACTGGAAAGTAGGTAACGCCTTCCCGCTCCTGAACACACTCCTGCAGGACGGCGAGCCTTCGGACCAACGCAGTGCCATCACGGCGATGGGCGCGCTCGGCAATGACGACGCGAAACAGGCCCTGTCCACACGCGTGGCCGACGCAACCCGGCCCGCCGCTTCACGCATGGCGGCACTAACCGAATTGGGCCGCATCGACGCCCAGGGCGCCATCCCACTTTTACAGAAACACCTGCCGACGCTGCAGGGCGCGGACCCGGCGCCCCTCGTTCGGACCTACCTGAACAACGACAAGGGCCCTGCCCTCTTGCAAAACGCTCTGGCGACCCTTTCCCTGCCATCCGAAATCGCTGCAGCCTGCGTCCGCACAGTAGGCTCTTCCGGCCAACCACTGGATGACCTGATCGCCGCGTTCACCAAAGCGGGTAACCTCGAGCCCCTACCGAGCTCCCTCACGCCTAAACAGGTTGACGAACTGGTTGCGCAGGTCAATGCCTCCGGCAACGCCCAGCGCGGCGAAGCCGTCTACCGCAAAGCGTCAATCGCCTGCATGACCTGCCACGCCATCGGCGGCGCTGGTGGCGTCATTGGACCGGACCTCGTCTCCATTGGATCCAGCGCACCTGTAGACTATCTGGTCGAGTCCCTCTTTGACCCGAACAAGAAAATCAAAGAAGGCTATCATTTGACCAGCATCCAGACGCGGGACAATAAAGTGTTCACGGGCATGGTGACCCAGAAAACAGGAACAGAGACCATCTTACGCGATGCGGCGGGCACATTGACCACCATCCCTGCTGCTAACATCGCCTCACTGACGAGCATCCCAACCTCTTTGATGCCACCTGGCCTGACAGCCGCACTGCGTCAGGATGAAGTCGTGGACTTGTTGCGCTTCCTCTCCGAACTGGGCAAAGATGGTGCTTACAAAGTCGGCTCCGAACGCTACGTCCGCCGCTTCAAAACGATCGCCGACAGCGCGTCCACATCGATGCTGCTCAGCCAGCGCGGGCTCGCCCCCATCGTGCAGGAACCCGAAAGCCTGGGCTGGGCACCCGCTTATGCGCGCGTGAACGGAACACTCGATCCGAGCGAATTTCCGGCTTTCACGTACAAGGGCGGTCAGCATAGAACCTTTGCCTTCGAAGTGGACGTGACCACGCCGGGCGCCACAGGCCTCGCATTCAACCGGACAAGTGGCCTGCGACTGTGGGTAGATGGTGCCGAAACAAAGATCTTGCCGCAGACCATTGTCGACCTTGAAAAAGGCCGGCACCGCATAGTCCTCGTCGCTCAGGCGAAAACGGCCAGCAAGCCGCTGAGCATTGCCCTGACCGATGTAAAGGGCTCCAAGGCAAAGGCTCAAACCGTCAGCGGCCCCTGAAACTGAATTCTCTATTGTCATCTCTGCCGTCATGGGGCGAAGGGAGACTTGACCTCGCACATGCCAATGCCCCAAACTTATTGGCTTACGTGAAGCCACCTATCGGGCTCACTGCACATAATTATAGCGAAAATTCTTATGCTCCTGACCAAACAACGCCGCGCACGCCCATATGTGCTGCTCTGTGCCGCCTCCATCATCACACTTCTGTCCGGCAGAACGCTGCCCGGCAGGACGATTAATTTTCAGGAAGACATTCAGCCCCTATTGTCGAAACATTGCCTCTCTTGCCACGGCGGCGTGCAGCAAAAAGGTGGTCTGAACCTCATTACCAAAGATTATGCGATGATGCCGACAAAATCGGAGGCCATCGCACTCGTGCCGGGACATCCAGACATGAGCGAAATGGCGTACCGCGTGAGCACCGATGACGACGACGAGCGCATGCCCCCCGAAGGTCCACCGTTGACCAAAGATCAGGCCGACCTGATTCGAGACTGGATCAAAGGCGGCGCGGAATGGCCCATGCATTGGGCCTACCGGCCCATCGTGGCTTCAGAACATCCAAACGTCAAAAATGGCGCTTGGATTCAGGCCCCCATCGATCACTTTATTTTGTCAAAACTAGAAGCCGAAGGCGTAGCGCCTTCCGAGGCGACGGATCCAACCACCCTCATTCGGCGCGTGTACCTTGACCTCATCGGCCTACCCCCACCGGTCAAAGCCGTCGACGCCTTTGTCGCGAACCCGACGCGCGACGCGCTAGCCACCATCGTCGACGATCTACTCGCCTCACAACACTTTGGTGAACGCTGGGGCCGGCACTGGCTCGATCAGGCGCGTTATGCAGACTCGGATGGCTACGAAAAGGACAACGCCCGCATGGATGCATGGTTGTGGCGTGACTGGGTCATCGATGCCATCAACGACGACATGCCCTTCGACGAATTTACACGTCTACAGATTGCTGGCGACCTCGTCCCGGACGCAACCCCGAAGACTCGCCTCGCCACAGCCTTTCACCTGCAAACGCTTTTCAACCGTGAAGGCGGCATTGATCCGGAAGAAGACCGCGTCAAACGCAACATCGACCGCCTCACCACCGTCGGCACGACGTGGCTTGGCTTGACGCTCGCCTGTAGCCAATGCCACGACCACCCTTACGACGCACTAACACAACGCGAGTTTTACGAGTTCTACGACTTTTTTAACAACAGCGATGACGCAACGGAAAAGATGACACCGCCGACGAATGCCAAGCAGCGCGCCGCACTCGAAAGGCTGTTGGCCGCTGAAATCGAAAAGGCCGCATCCAGCTTCGAACCATGGCTCGTCGAACAGCGCAAGGTGCTTCACGATGTTCACGAAAAAGACCGCTTCGCGCTGCACGACATCGACATCCAGTCCGCAACAGCACTGAAGAAGACCTTGTTGACGCGCCAAGACGATGGCGCCTTCCTCGCTAGTGGCGAATTTGCGAAACCGCAACGCTACACCCTGGATCTCGCCCCCAATATCGCCGGCATGACGGGACTACGCCTGCACGTATTGACCGATGACAGCCTGCCCCACAAAGGCCCCGGGCGCGCGGAAAACGGAAACTTCGTGCTGAGCGAATTCATCGTGACGAGCTGGACCGGCGACGGCACCCCCACCAACGATGTGGCGCTGAAGCGTGCCACTGCTGATTTCAGCCAGGAAAGCTGGCACGCACGAGAAGTGCTCTCCAACGCGGATGCATCCGGATGGGCCGTGCAGCCTCAAACCGGAAAACCGCACTGGCTACACATCGAATTTGCGCAAGCGCTGACGTTTTCCAGCAATGATACGCTTCGAATTCGTCTAGACCAGAATTTCGGGGACGGACACGAAATCGGCCGTTTTCGCCTTCAGGCGGCAACGGGCGACTACGGGATACAGCGGCGCTTCTCAGAACGCATTGTCTCGCTGCTTGCAAAAGATGAAGGCAGCCTATCCGAAGACGAGATCAACGAACTAAAGGCGCATCAGATTCAGAAGAAGTACCCACAGATTGCCAGAACCGAAGACAAACTCAAAAACGTGGGCGATGCGAATGCGATCGACGTGCGCTTGCTGAAACAACGCGACAAAGAAATCCGAGATACCTACATCTTCAATCGCGGCGACTTCCTTCAGCCCGACAAGGACGGCGGTGCCGTATTCGCAGGAACGCATGTCATCCTACCGGCATTGAACGTGAGCGATCCGGATGGACGCGCCAATCGCCTGGATCTGGCCAACTGGATGGTCTCCGACGAGAACCCACTGACGGCGCGCGTGACCGTCAACACGATTTGGCATCACTTGTTCGGCGCCGGCCTGGTCAAGTCCGCGGATGACTTTGGAATACGCAGCGACACACCCTCGCACCCTGAATTACTCGACTGGCTGGCACATCAGTTCATGGAACTTGGCTGGAGCCGTAAGCAGTTTATCCGACAGATTGTTTTGTCCGCGACCTACCAGCAGTCCTCACGCGCGCGTCCCGACCTGTCCGTTCGCGACCCGGAAAACCGCTGGCTCGCCCGCCAGAACCGTATGCGCGTTGAAGCCGAAATTGTCCGAGACACCACGCTCGCTGTGGCCGGCCTGCTTTCGAACACTGTTGGCGGCCCCAGCGTGTTCACACCCCTACCGCAGGACTTGATCGACACCGGTTACGCGAACACGTTCCAATGGAAAACCAGCGATGGTGAGGATCGTTTTCGCCGCGGCATGTACACCTTCTTCAAACGTTCGGTTCCGCACCCCAACTTAACATCATTCGATTGCCCTGATTCGACCACGACCGTCGCACGTCGAAATCGCTCCAATACGCCAATCCAGGCGCTCACCACCTTGCAGAACGAGGTTTTTCATGATGCCGTGCAGGCATTTAGTGCTAAAATCCTAAGTGGAAACAGCGATAGTGACCACGAACGCCTGACGCAAGCCTTTCGCGACTGTGTGGCTCGTCCACCAAATGGTTCCGAACTGGCCACCTTTGACAGCCTGCTGAAGAAGAGCAGAACATGGTATACGAACAATATAGACGACGCGAAAGCGTTGGTCGGGGACCGCAAGGCCGATGGTGCCGACGTATCCGAAATGGCGGCCTGGGTGGCCACCTTGCGTGTGATGACCAACATGGATGAATTTTTAACTCGGGAGTAACACCGTGGATCCGCTTCAAGAACACTTACAAATGAACCGTCGGCGTTTCCTCGCCACGGCGGCCAGCGGCCTCGGCGGACTGGCGTTAACGTCAATGATGGCCTCCGACGTAGAGGCATCGATCCGTTCCGGCGGAGGCATCAATCCCCTTCTGGCCAAACCACCGCATTTTCAACCCAAAGCCAAATGCTGCATTTTCATTATGATGGCCGGTGCGCCATCACAGATCGACCTTTTCGACTACAAGCCGAAGCTGAATGAACTAGACGGCCAATCGATGCCGGACTCGCTTCTTGAAAATGCGCGCTTCGCCTTCCTGCAGAAAGAAAGCGCGGTACTGCTCGGCTCAAAGCGCACGTTCAAACAACACGGCAAGAGCGGCATGTGGTTCTCGGATAAACTTCCCCACATCGCGCGCCATGCCGACGACATTTGCATGATGAAATCCCTGCACACCGACCAGTTCAACCATCACCCTGGGCAACTCATGATGCAATGCGGCGTAGGTCAATTTGGTCAACCCACCATGGGCTCATGGATGTCGTATGGACTCGGTACGGAAAATGACAACCTGCCCGCCTATGTCGTCTTGACCGCTGGTCGTGGTGCGTCCGGAGGTTCCACACTCTGGCAGAGCGGTTTTTTACCCTCCATGCATGCGGGCGTTCGCTTTCGCAACAAGGGCGCGCCCATTCTGGATCTGGATAACCCGAACGGCTTGCCCGATGAGCTACAACGTGCAGGCCTGGATGCCTTGCGCGACATCAACACCTCGCGCCACGCATTCGTCGGAGACCCAGAAATCGAAAGCCGCATTTCCAGCTATGAGCTGGCCTACCGCATGCAATCCTCAGCGCCCGAATTGATGGACCTGTCCGGTGAATCTCAAGCCACCAAAGAGCTATACGGCATGGGCCGCAAAACACCAAAATCCCCATCGGGCGGACGCGGCGGCGGTAGCGACACCTACGATACATTTGCAAAAAACTGCCTGCTCGCGCGGCGCATGGCGGAACGCGGTGTTCGCTTTATCAACATCGTGCATGCCAGCTGGGACCACCACGATGAGCTCGACCCGGGTCTATCCTTCAATGCGGGCATGGCTGATCAACCCATTGCGGCCTTGATTCAGGACTTGAAACAACGTGGCATGCTGGACGATACGCTGGTCGTGTGGGGCTCTGAATTTGGCCGTACGCCACTGGGTGAAAACCGCAAGGGGTCGAACAAGGTCACCGGACGCGACCACCACCCCAACTGCTTCTCCATGTTCATGGCTGGCGGCGGAACCAAAGGCGGCCTAAGCTACGGTGAAACTGATGAAATCGGTTGGGACATCGTCAAGGACCCCATTCACGTCAACGATTTCCAGGCGACGCTACTGCATCTCTTTGGAATGGATCACGAGAAGCTCACATACAACTACGGCGGACTCGACAGACGCCTGACACAGGTGACGCGTGAGTCGCATGTGATCACGGACCTACTTGCTTAAGCACACGCTCGGCCACCCACTCAAGGCGTGGCTTCCGCTTCCGGCACTTCCACTGTTTTGCTCTTGTATGGATGGACTAGATTTTCCGGCCGCCCTTGGAAGGCCGCAGAATTGGTGTAGGCCTCATACACAATAACCATCGTGTCGTCCAAGTTCAACGCGCTGCGAATCCGCAACTCTGGACGTGCCTTGTGGAGAGCGGCAACACCGGCTTCGGTGACGGCCGTCTCACTCAACACCACCGTCTCAAGGGACGTGCTCTTCACGAGATGGTCAAGCAGGCCGTCGTCCGCCTTGGTTCCAAAGAGATTGAGGCGCTTGATTTCAGGTAACGTCGTCAAAGGAACAAGCGCCGCTGAATCGACCCGAACACCGCGCATCGTGACGTCACGCAGTTTGGCGAAGCTAGATAAAGTCTTTATGCCTGATGCGGTAACGACACTCCCGCTCAGATCCAACGCCACGAGATGCTCCGACAGCAGAACAAGGCGTTGCACCAGCGCGTCATCAACCGGCGATTCGTAGCGCGCCAGATCCACACCCACGTCATCCGAGCCTTGAGCCAGTGGCAACGCAACCGCCCCATCCGCATTGAGTTGATTCATTAAAGCCACGGCGGCATCGGGCAGGTTGATATCCATGACGACCAGCGACTCACTCCAATCACCAAAGCTTGCGCCCTGCATGATCCAGTCGTGCAAAATCTTTTGTTGCGCCGATGTCAGTGGATCGCCTTTGGCGGGCATGATGTCGTCGTCATCCGGATCCAGTATCGTCAACGTGTACAAACTACTTTTGACTGGATCGCCGGGAATCAGAACGGGACCGTTCTCACTGCCCTGCTTGATCCAGGACGGCGTATCGAGCCGCAAGCTACCCTTCGGCTTAACGAGCTTGTCTTTATTGATATAAGGCGCGCGGTGACACTTGACACAACTTTCCTTGAGAATCGGCCAGACATCTTTCGCGTAGCTGACTTCGGCGCGTGCCGAGCCGACCGAAAGGGCAACAAGCGAGGCAAGCGCGATGAGGGTGCGTGGGATAGAGCGCCTCACGCCAGAATCTCGGGAATGATGTGGCCATGCACATCGGTGAGTCGAATGTCGCGACCGCTGTGGCGATACGTCAGACGCGTATGATCAACGCCAAGCAGATGCAACATATTGGCATGCAAGTCGTGCACCGTGAGCTTGTTTTCTACGGCGCGATAACCAAATTCGTCCGTCGCGCCGTAAACCGTTCCGCCGCGAATGCCGCCACCAGCCATCCATAGACTGAACCCCTGCGGATTGTGGTCACGTCCGTCTCTCCCCTGAGAAAACGGCGTTCGGCCAAACTCGCCAGAGAACACCAACAGCGTGGAATCCAGGAGACCGCGCGATTTCAAATCCTTAATCAAACCGGCGATGGGCTGGTCGACGGCCATGGCGTTTTTCTGGTGACCATCCTTCAAGCCGCCGTGCTGGTCCCAACGATCGCCATTTCCGCCACTAATCGTCAATTCCACAAAGCGCACGCCGCGCTCGACCAGACGTCGGGCAAGCAGACACTGTTTTCCGTATCGGCGCGTATTTTCGTACTGGGCGTCTAGACCATAGAGCCTGCGCGTGGCGTCGCTTTCTCCGGTAACATCAAGCACGTCCGGCACTTCCATCTGCATGCGCGCCGCGAGCTGATAGTTCAAAATGGAAGACTCTAACTCATCGGCATAAACATGGTCATCGAGGAAGTGGCGATCGGCTTCATTCAGCATGCCAAGCTTGGCGTCTTGCAGTTCCGGCGTGCTCTCTTTGCGCGTCACGTTCTGCAAGTTCGGGGCACCGGGCAGGAACACGGATGCTTGATGGTTTGCCGGCAGAAACCCACTAGTGAAACAGCCCATGCCGCCGGACGGCACCTGCCCGCCATGCATCACAACGAAGCTGGGTAAATTGCGATTGAGCGTTCCCATGCCGAAGGACACCCAGGCGCCCATGGATGGGCGGCCAAATAGCGCATGCCCCGAATGCAGAGCGTAGTTTGCATTGGGATGGTTGGGCGACATTGCCGTCATTGAGCGAATGACACAGAGATCGTCTGCGCAGGAACCAATATGCGGAAAAAGGTCACTAACCGGAATGCCGCTCTGTCCATACTGCTTAAACGCCCAGGGACTGGCCTTCAGGTTGCCATTGTTATTGAACACCGTGGGATCAACTTTAAACGTGGGCGCCTTTCCGTCGGCTTTGTCGAGATACGGCTTCGGGTCGAAGCTGTCCACCTGTGACACGCCGCCATCCATATAGAGGAAGATTACACTTTTTGCTTTGCCAAAAGCATGTGGCATGCGCGGTGCAAGCGGCCCAGGCGTAACAGGCAAGAGCGTCGTATCTGCCAACGCGTCGCGCGTCAACATGCTTCCCAAGACCATGCCGCCAAAGCCCATCGAGGCCTTTTTCAATAATTCCCGGCGCGACATTGGTCCGCCGCTGGGTGCTCCTGGATGATGAATCATGATGGCCCGTCCTCGTTAAAAATAGTAAATCAGTTCTTTGCGGTTCAGCATCACATGGCAGACGTCCTGCCAGACCGCATGGTTCGAAACGGCATCCGTCACGCCATGCTGTTCACTGAGTTGCGCATACAATTGTGCAAACCAAGCCTTGTCATCATCGTCGACATTTCGTCCGAAGGCACGGGTAATGATCGCGCGGAAGCGATCCTCCACCTGATCCGGGTGCTCGCCGATGAGACGGCGGGCCCACATGCCGGCCTGCTCAATCACGAAGGGGTCATTCATCAGCGCCAGGGACTGCGCGGGCACATTGGTTATTGTACGTTTGCCCCGCGGCGCGCTCGAGTTGGGCTGATCAAACGCAACCAAAAAACGCTGCGGAAAATTGCGGCGGACTTCCTGATAAACGGAACGACGTCCGCCACCATTTAAAGGGCCACTGTTTTTAGGGCGTGCACGGCTCGCTTGCGTTTCATGCAGATTCACAGGCACGCTCGGTCCGTACATGTCCAGCTTGAGATCACCAGAGAGCGCCAGAATCGTGTCGCGGATGGCCTCCGCCGCAAGTCGCCGCACCGGCATGTGTTGCAACACGGCATTCTCGGGATCCAAATCCTGGGACGCAACCGATGGCACGGCAGACATACGATAGGTGCTCGACAAGGCCAGCTTACGAAGTATGGACTTGATCGACCAATCGTTCCTTGCGAAATCGCGCGCCAGATACTCCAGCAAGGCCGGATGGCTGGGCTTGCGGCCCATGTGGCCAAAATCATCAACACTCTTCACGAGCCCCTCCCCGAACATATGATCCCAGAGCCGATTCACGATGACGCGTGTCACCAGCGGGTTGTCCTTGGACACCAACGCCTCCGCCCATTCGCCTCGCCCGGAACCCTGTGTGTCAAACGGCGCTGGGTCGATTCCATCCATGTAGTGACGTGGGTTGGGCTGCGTGCTCAAGTTTTTGTGCTGCCCACGAATGTAGACAGGCTCGTCCGTGCCAGCGCCATCCGCCAGTGTCCGTACGTAGACAGGCTTTGGCACCTCCCGTAACAGTGCGCGATACAGCTCAACGTCACGCGTCAGCGCGTCGTCCGGCGTGAGCGTCACATCGAGGAGCTTCGCATCGAAGAGCGCCTCCAGAACGGGCCCCTTGGCCGCGGTCAGCGTGCCCTTGCCCCAGGCGTCGGCCACAGCGCGCAACTCCTCAATCACGCGCGTCACAGCGGCAGCACGTGTTTTCGGCAATGCATTCGGTGCAAAAAACGGCGTATGCCATGGGGATTGGGTGGTAACCCGATCACCAAAACGTGCATCGGCGATGGCGATGTAAGCATCCTCGTTCTGGTTGTAGACAATCTGGTGATGCTGCTTATGCATGTTGCTGTCACGATTCAGTTCCACCGAAAGATGGGCGCGCAAGCCGATCCAGAGAGGCGTATTGAATCGGATCTCGTGCCAGTTGTCCGAAGATATCGATTTTGTCAGACCTGTGGTCGTGGGTCCACTTCCAACCAATTGGTAGTGGTGGATGACGAGGTTCACGCGCGAGCCCTTACCTTTGACCCGCACCCGAATCGGCTGATCATTGAGAATAAACGTCGGCGACTTCAGCGAACCGCTCGATCGCGGGGTCAAGTGCCCCGCAGCAGCCGTGTTGCCGACCATGGTGCGAATGGCGTGATCACCTTCCCGATTGACGATGAAATCGCCGGCCGGACGCACATCGTCGCCGAAACTGGGCCCGTTCGCCAACCATTCACCGAACGTGCCGACAGCGAGGCCTCCAATCGACGTGGTCGTCTCCGCTTGGGCTGGACCGAGGTGCCCAAGGCGCTCCGTCACGTCGGTGTCGTTGGTTGCATGCATCACGAGATAAAGGGGATGAAGCGCGTGTTCCGGCTTGCTGGCGCCATCAACAGCCTGCTTCCAGGCCTTTTGTTGATCCGTCTGCGGTTCGACACTTGTCAAAAACGCAAGGTCCGTTTCGAGCGATTCAAAATCCGCAGACAGGCGCTTGGCGAGGCCTTTCCGTATGACGGCTTTTTGCGACGACAGCATGGTGCGTGACACGGCCAGCTTTTCTGGGGACGCCGCGTTTTGCATGTCAAAACGAGAGCTGGCGAGCACACCATAGAGCGAATAATAATCGGCCGTCGTAATGGCATCGAACTTATGGTCGTGACAGCGGGCGCAAGCGATCGTTGAACCCATGAAGGTTTTCCCAATGACGTCGATCATGCCATCGATGACCCGCGCTTCATCTTCATGCAGGTCGGGCGGGCCATGCTGGCCATCGAACAAATATAAAAAACCGGGGCCTTTAATGGATTCATTCTGACCCGTTTCAGGATCCAACCGAGGCGACGTCATCATGTCACCTGCGAACGACTCGCGAATGAACTGGTCATAGGGCAAATCGGCGTTGAACGCGCGAATCAGGTAATCGCGATATTCATAGACCGCCGGAATCGTATAATCGGCCTCAAAGGCGACGGTTTCACCGTAGCGCACCATGTCCATCCATTTGCGGGCCACGTGTTCGCCAAAGCGGGGCGAGGCCAGGAGTTCATCCACAACCGTTTCATGCGCCTTTCGGGACGTATCCGCAAGGAACGTCTCAACGGCTTTATAAGACGGCGGTAAACCGGTCAGATCAAAATACGCGCGACGAATCCACGTCCGTCGATCCGTTTCTGGTGCGGGCTCCCAATGCTTCTTTTCGAGCTCAGCCAACACGAACGCGTCGATCGGTTCACGAACCCATTTCGTGTTGGCGACTTTCGGCACGCGGGTTTTGGCGACAGGCTGCCACGACCACCACTTGCGACGGTCCTGAAGATTGAATTCATCTTCCGCCTTGGTGCGCGCAATTTTCGGACGCGGGTCTGGTGCGCCCATCCCAATCCACTCTTCGATTTTAGCGATCTTCGCTTTGGAAAGCTTCGATTTGGGCGGCATGCCTTCGACATCGGGATCATGGTTGATCGCCAACAGGAGCAAACTCTCCTCAGGCTTGCCGGGAACGAGCGTCGGACCCGACTGCCCGCCCTGCTGCCAACCCCAGGCACTATCCAGAAGCAAGCCACCCTTGAGCTTAACCGCGTCCGCCGAGTGGCACTCATAACAGTTTTCCGCAAGTACCGGCCGGATATGCGTCTCAAAAAAGGCCTGCTCGTCGGACGACAGTGCAGCGTTCTCGGCTCCAACCAACACAGAGAGACTCCCTGTCAGGGCCCAGAAGCCAAAGGCAACGCGACTCCTTTTTTTCATGCAAGTAATCATCCCTATAGCCTGCAGGGAAATGCCAATTAAGGGCAACAATAATCCGATCTGCGCGACAAATGATGGCCACGCACGCATCCCCCAAAAAGAAACCCGCCACACTCAGACTTGGCATCACTGGTACGCAACAGAGGAAGGAGAAGATTTACCACCCGCTGCGCTCATTCGCGTCAACGTAAGGAATTGCGGCATGCGCCTGTGGCCTGAAAGGCCTACATATACTAGCCCAGGGCACCGCCCTTGTTTTAGCTCACATCTTTCGCGCTCTTAATTTGGAGTGCGGCGGCAGAGGGCAAGGATAACGAGCCCGGCGACGCCGCTTTTGCAGAGCCAGAGAGTCACGACCGCATCTTCGTCCAAGTTTCGCGTTGTGGAAGTACGTATTCGTTCACCATTCACCACAGCCCCTGAAGAAAGGCGGTGTCGCCGGGTGAACTTGCCCTGCACTAGAGCCTCGTTCCTCAGCACGGTGCAGGGCAAGCTCACCCTCTGCCACCGCACTCCAAGTTTCCCATTACATATAGCGTACTTTCAGCGCTATGGGCGGCTCGATGGCCTTAAGTTGACGCGTATGCGCTGCGCTGGACAAGCCACCACCGCACTCCGAATTGGGGCGCGTCCAGATTTAGCGGGTGTTTTCTCTCTGACTAAAATGATCATGTGTTCGAAAAAGAGGCAATATCGACTAAGCAGTTCGATTAGGTGTAAAAGACGAAGTGGCGAGACTAAGAACGCGACTAAATGTGCGCCACGCGAGAACGCGTGATGAGCGTCCTCCTACGCTCTGCGTGCTCCGGCGAACAAGTCGCGCTCTCATAACACTTTGTCCCATACTTCGTCGCAACGCTTAGTCCTCCTACACCTAGTCCAACTGCTTAGTCGGCCCGGGTCCAGTGCTTGCAACGGCACCTATAATCAATAGGAAATCCACGCTAAATCCGGAAGCGCCCAAATTTGGACACGTGCTTGCTTCTGCGCGATATTCGGCCCTATGGGATGGTAGTGACTTGGCATCCCACACACAACAACGTAGGTTACGGCATGGCAAAACCGATTTCATGGACAAAAAAAGAACCCGACGGCGTGAAACGTGAAGTACGCGTTGCGCTTGATGCGCGCAGCATCAAGTGGCAGTACAAGCGCAACGACGAGGAAAAATGGGACTATAAAAGTACCCCGCGCGCCGAGGATTGGGCTGAGTTGCACGACATCCTCGAACGCCGCTGCGCACGCGGCCGGCAACCAGCGCTTCTGAAGCGCGTGCGCCGCTTGCGCAACGAAGCAGGCGCATGATGCAGGAATTCTATGCCGCCGCCATCAAACACACCGAAGCCCCGCTCTGCGATGAGCTGCGCGAACTTGGCTTCAAAAGCGTCCGCCTGAACCGTGGCGGCATCCCCTTCCGCGGCACGTGGCGCGACGGCTGGCGCGCCTGCCTGCAAAGCCGCATCGCCCAACGCATTTACGTGCTCATGTCCCGCTTCCCGGTCTCCAGCAACGATCAACTCTATGACGGCGTGCGCGCGATCGACTGGTCGCCCTACCTGACCCCGAACAAAACCTTGTCCGTCAACGCTGTAACCGTCGGCAGCACGCTTGATCACAGCGGCTTCGTCGCGCTAAAAACGAAAGACGCCATCGTCGACCAGTTGCGCGAGACACAGGGCGGACGCCCATCGGTCGACCGCGACAATGCCGATGTGCGCGTCTTTGTCTATTTGGCCAACAACAAGGCCGTGGTTTATCTGGACCTGTCAGGTGAGTCCCTCCATCGCCGGGGATACCGTCAACAAGCCGGCGACGCGCCGCTACGCGAAACATTGGCTGCCGCGATTCTGCGCCTTTCAGGCTGGGACCGAACCACGCCGCTGATCGACCCCATGTGCGGGTCCGGCACCATCGCGATCGAGGCGGCATTATGGGCTGCCAACATCGCGCCCGGTTTAGCGCGTGAGCGATTTGGGTTTGAGCGCTGGGCCTGCTTCAGTGAAGACGACAGCACAGACCTGCGCACGCTGCGCGGCGAAATGCGGGCGCTGGCCACCAAAGACGTGCCGCGTATCGTGGGCACCGATAACGACCCGCGCGTGCTCGATATGGCACGTGCGAACGCCCGTGCCGCCGGGGTTCACCTAGCCTTCCGCGAACAGTCCGCGCTGGACGTCCAGCGAGACGGCGGACGCCGCACGCTCGTCAGCAATCCGCCCTACGGCCTACGCCTTGAAACGGAACCAGAGTTTCCGCAACACCTGGCCGCCACCATCAGCAAACTGCACGATTGGCGTGTCGCCTTGCTTGCCGGAACGAACGATTACGAAAAGAGCATCAACTTGCGAGCGAAAGAAGCGCTCCCGCTGGTCAACGGCAGCATTGATTGCAGACTACTGATCTACGAGGTCCCCTGATCTACGTCAGGGCGTTCTCAGGGCTTGCTGTAAAATTTAGTCGCATGCGCCAGATAAGCGCTTTTAAGCTTCGCGCCAACGTCCGCTTGGTCCGCCAAGACGTTTTTTGTCTCAAACGGATCCGCAACCAAATCGAACAGACTCGTGTCGATATGTGATCGTTCGTACGTTGCATCGAGCCCATTCACACCGGTCTTTTTGACGTGGCGGTAGTGGTGCGGCGTGTGTAGTTTCCAGCGACCATCGCCGGTCATAACAGCTTCGAATTTACGGCTCTTCGAAAAATAATAGAAATCGTGCGGATTTTGGGCCCCGGGTTTCCCAACAATGATGTCCCACACATCCTTGCCGTCGATCGTGTTATCCGGCAACGCGGCCTCGGCCTGACCTGCCAACGTGGGCATGAAATCAATACTGCAGAAGGCCTGACCCGAAACCGCGCCCGCCGATACTGCCGCGGGGTACTTCACAATCAAGGCACTGCGGGTTCCACCGTCGAAACTCGTGGCCTTGGCTTCGCGATAGGGCGTTTTGCCTGCATGCGCGCCGTAACCGGCCCAAGGGCCGTTGTCCGACGTGAAAACAATAATCGTCTCCCGTTCAACCCCTGCCTCGCGCAGCGCGTTGTTGACCTGCCCAACAGACCAATCGATTTCCTGCATCACATCACCATAGAGGCCGGCACCGGATTTGCCTGCGAATTTGTCACTGACAAACAACGGGACGTGCGGCATCGAGTGGGCCAGATACAAGAAGAAGGGTTTGTCTTTTTTACGGGCGATGAAATCAACCGCGGCTTCGGTATACCACGTTGTCAGGTTTCGCTGATCCGCCTTGGTCACGTCGGCGATGTGAACTTTTCCAGCTTTCCAGTATTGCAGCGGTATTTTTCCCCAATGTTTTGGGTTCATCGGGTGAAACCGCCACATGTCGTTGGAATACATTAGGCCTTCGTTTTCATCGAAACCGCGCGCGAGGGGACGTGACGTTTCCGTATCCCCGCAGTGCCATTTACCGAACATGGCCGTGGCATAGCCGGCGCGCTTCAGCACGTCGCCCATTGTCGCATAGTCCCGCGACAACCCGGCGTCGCGCGGGCCATGCGCACCGAACAGTTTCGTACGCCCGGGATAACAACCGGTCAACAGGGCACCGCGCGACGCCGAACAGATGGCTTGCGGGACATAAAACTGCGTAAAGCGCGTTCCTTCTTTGGCAAGTTGCTCCACATGCGGTGTCGCGTAAGGGGGATTTCCGAAAGGATGAAAATCGGCATAGCCGGCGTCATCCAGAAAAATGATGACGATATTTGGCTTCTCGGCAGCTACCACACTGGAGGCCGAAAGCAACAGTGCAGCGCACGTTTTCAACAGAAATTTGGCGAATCGATCGTACATACCCAATAGCGTAAGCACGTGTTCGGACATAATTCAATTGAATCAGACAACAAAGTCCATCATAACGAACAGCATTCACGTCACGGGAAATCGGCACGCCTCGGGGCCAATCGATTAACACTGGACACGCGACCATCGCATTGTCCAAGGAGCACTTATGAAAAAGATTCGTCCGCTCGTTTTCTTGCCCCCGTTTTTGCTCCTTCTGGGCGCAGTCGTTCTTAACTTTGTGGACAAAGACGCTTTCACCGTCTCGATGACGAATGCGAACGACGGCATCCTGAAGGTCTTCGGGAAAGTGTTTGCGGTTGCACCGTTTCTGATGTTGGTGACATGTATCGCGATCTTTTTCAGTCCATTTGGACGCGTCACGATCGGTGGCCCCGACGCGAAACCGTTGTTATCCAAGTTTCGCTGGTTTGCCATCACACTCTGCACGACCATCGCTATCGGCATTCTATTCTGGGCAACCGCTGAGCCCATGTTTCATTTGAGCGCCCCACCCGAAAGCCTCGGGATTGCCCCCAACAGCGCCGAAGCCGCGACCTTCGCGCTCGACACCCTCTTGCTGCATTGGACCTTCACGCCCTATGCCATTTACGCCATCACCGGACTCATGTTTGCCTTTGCCTATTACAACATGCGTAAACCCTTCAGCTTGGGCTCGCCACTTTCGCCCATCCTCGGCAAACACGCCGAAGGCTATACCGGGCAGGTGATCGATTCGATATGCCTCTTTTGCCTGGTTGCGGGCATGGCCGGCTCCCTTGGCGCCGGCCTCTTATTGATGTCCGGCGGCATCACGCATATGTGGAACATCAACGGGTCACCACTCGTTTGGGGCATTATTGCCGCCATCATCGTTGGCTCCTTTACGATTTCTGCCATTACCGGATTGATGAAGGGCATTCGCTTGCTATCCGCGATCAATACCGTCTTCCTGTTCGCCCTCCTGATCTTTGTGTTTATCTTTGGCCCAACCAAACACATCCTGCTCGACGGCGTAAGCGGCGCTGTTCATGCGGTTGCGAATTTCGTCCAACGCAATGTATGGACGGCCACGACGAGCGACGTTTGGGCCAGTAAGTGGACCATTTTTTACTGGGCCAACTGGTTCGCCTGGGCCCCCATCAGCGTGGCCTTCCTGGGCCGCATTTCCTATGGACATTCCGTACGTTCATTCCTGACCGTCAACCTGCTGCTGCCTGCCGTGTTCACCGGCGTGTGGATGGTCGTCTTCGGCACATCCGCCATTCACATGGAGCTTTTCAAAGAGGCCAACTTGGTCCATGTCCTTAACCTGGAAGTCGGCGGTGGCGCAGAAGGTGTGCTGTATGCATTCCTCTCCCACTTCCCCCTAGCGCAGGTCCTTGTTCCCGTGTTCCTGATTGCCACCTTCCTCTCCTTTGTGACGGCGGCCGACTCCAACACCTCGGCCATGGGTGGATTGAGCTCTAGCGGCATTTCCCCCGAAAGCCCGGAGCCAAGCGTAATGATCAAGGTCGTTTGGGGCGTCATGATCGGCTTGATCGCCTGGATAATGATCAGCTTCGCCCACATCGATGGCATTCGCATGCTCTCGAACCTGGGGGGCCTGCCCGCACTTTTCCTGTGTAGCGGCGCAATGATTTGCGTCATCATGGTGGCCATAAACCCAAGCAAGTACGACACCTTCAGCGCCGGTTACGACAATGCAGGCACGCCCTTGAAAAAGGATCAAGGGAACACCTGACATCATGCGCAGGATCAAGTTTTGGATCATTGGGATCGCCGTCCTGATCGGCTTGATCGTCCTGCCGCCCGCGCTGTTTATCGCCAAGGTCTGGCTGCACGATGGCCGCGCCCCTCTGCCGCAGATTCCCGCCGGAACCGATGACGCCAGCCGCCTGAACGCCAACACGCCACATGAAGTCGTGCCCGTGGCCCGCGATCCCGACGAAGCAGAGCGCCAGCTTGTTGCCCTGTTGCAGCGCGCGGCTAACCAAGACCTGCGTATCGCGATCAGCGGCGCGCATCACTCGATGGGCGGGCACACCATTTACCCGGACGGCATCGTGCTCGACATGTTGCCCTTCAATGCGATGTCGCTGAACAAAGCGACGCAGGTGCTGACCGTTGGCTCAGGAGCCCGATGGTCGCAGGTCATCCCCTATCTGGACGAACACGGACTGGCCGTTGCCATCATGCAATCGAACAATGACTTTTCTGTGGGCGGTTCCATTTCGGTGAATTGTCACGGCTGGCAACACAACGCAGCGCCGATTGGCAGCAGCGTCGAATCCTTTCGTATTATGACAGCCGATGGCGACACGCATCGCTGCAACCGCACAGAGAACAGCGAACTGTTCGCACTGGCTTTGGGCGGCTATGGACTCTTCGGCATCATTCTCGAGGTCGACCTGCGCGTGGTGCACAACGAATTTTATACCGCCGAGGCTCATCCAGTTAACGCTGCGGACTACGATCGCGTGTATCACGAGCTAACACGTGACAACACGTATATCGGCATGGCTTACGGGCGCATCAATGTTGCTCCCGGCACGTTTTTACAGGAAGGCAACATCACGCTGCTCAAACGCCACGACGACGAAGGCCAGGCGCGCCAGACCTTACGCGCGCGAAAGCCTAAATTATTGAATCGACTGGTCTTTCGGGGCGGCATGGGCAGCAACTACGGGAAAAAGCTGCGCTGGCGCCTGGAGAAACATGTCGGCGAATCCGGGGGTGAAACGCTGTCGCGCAATCAGATCATGAACGAGCCCGTCCATGTGTATGCCACACGGGACCCGAACGCCACCGACATTCTTCATGAATATTTTGTTCCCGTGGCGCGTCTGAACGACTTTTTGGAAACGACGCGCCCGATCTTTCTGAAGCACCAACCCGAGCTGATGAATATCACGGTTCGCAATGTTAAAACCGATTCGGACACCGTCCTACGGTACGCTCCGGAAGCCATGTTCGGCCTCGTCATGTTGTTTCAGCAAATGCGCGAAGGTGCCGACGCCGAAGCGGCAATGCAGACGCTCACGCGCGAGCTGATTGACGCTGCCCTCGCCTGTGGCGGACGCTACTACCTACCGTACCGTCTGCACGCCACGCAGGAACAGTTCCTGAAGGCCTATCCACAGGCGCCCGACTTTTTCGCACGCAAACGCCACTACGACCCGGACGAACGCTTCGCGAATCAATTCTATCTCAAATACGGAACACCCACGGCATCCGAGTCACACCCCCAACCCAGCGCAACGCCATAGCATCAGTCCGCCGTGGGGGCCGTTGCCGTTTCGGCTCATTGCATTGCCGCGATCTGGCCCTGAATAGAATTAAGCGTATTTCATAGGCATTCAATCAGGTAAAACGGACGCCAGACCTACGGCTCTTGCACAAGCGTGTGCTTGAGCCCGGGCGAGACGTGGACCGCGCCTTTGAGATCAACAAGAACGCCTTCAACGTGATCGAGCGATTCGATCAAGGCGAGGCCTTTTTCGACGCTGAGCACGCAGCAAGCTGTGGCAAGCGCGTCGGCATATTCGGCGTTGCGCGCGACGATGGATGCGCTCATGCAACCGGTTGACGGATAGCCCGTGCGCGGATCGATGATATGATGGTAACGCTTACCGTCGGCCTCGAAGAAGCGTTCATAATCGCCCGATGTCACCAAGCAAGAATTGGACAGCTTGATGACAGCCATGGCCCGGTCACGATCACGCGGATGCTTCAGCGCCACTTCCCACAGCGCGTTCTGTTTACGCCCGAGGGCCTTTAGGTCGCCGCCAGCATTCACGATCGCGTGTTTGACGCCATGGTCCATTAGAACCTGCATCGCGCGATCCACACCATAGCCTTTGGCAAGTCCCCCGAGGCCGATTTCCATCTTTTCAGGCAGGGTGACCGAAAGATCCGCTTCATTGACCCGGATACGCGACGCGTCGACAAAGGGTAGTGCCGCTTCAATATCCTGAGCCGACGGAATGACGGGCGGCGATTTTTTGAAATCCCATAGACGCCCAACCGCAAGAAACGAAATGTCAAAAGCCCCCGAACTCAATTCATGCAAGGCGTGTCCACGTGCGATTATCTCCGCCAACTCACGTGGCACGACGTGCGCCCCCTGCCCTGCGCTGTCATTGAGCCGCGTCAACGGCGACGGCCGCCATTCGGTCATCAGGTCCTCGATGCGCCGCATCTCCAGCACGGCCGCCGCCATTGCCCCATCCAGACGCTCAGGTGTCTCGCCCCACGTTTCAATGTTGAGCTCGGTCCCCATGACGCCGACGGTCAGCGTGCGCGAAACGAGTTCATCAGCGGAAGCAAGGCACGCATTCAGCAGACATGCTGCGGCAACGAGAGCGATACGACGGACAGGCAAGGCGACAGATTGCATGACGCGGACCCCCTACGATTTAGGTGCGTACGTGGACCAATCCTTGGGCGCATGATGCCCCACGTAGATCGGCACCATTCCGGGACCGACAATAACAATCGTCGGCGTCCCCTTCACCTTGAACGTGGTGGATAGCGATAAATCACGATCGCGAATTTGCGGATATGGCAGTGCTAGAGACGTCGTCATTTTACGTACTTTACGATCGTCCACGAATTCGTCCTCACCCGACACAATGCCGAAGAAGTCAAAATCACGCTCGTAAGTCTTGGACGCGGCGACCATGGCGGGCGCTTCGCGGACGCATTTCGCACACCATGTCTGCCAGAAAACGAAGACCACGTTCTTGCCCTGTTTCAGGCTCTGCGCAACGTCATGCCGTGCACCCTGCATGTCCTTGAGGAAGCCCATTCGGACTGGCTCTGCTGAACTCGCATGGCTCTGCGGGCAGACAGCGAGACACACGATTGCCAGTAAGCATGAACCGATAGAACGACGCATCAGAATGATCTCCGATATCCAAAGGAGCCTATGAATTGATCCAGCCCGTCACTGCGCATGACGTAGTCGATCGACGCGTCGTACCGAACCGTGTCGCTCCGGAACCACTCGAACTGAACGCCACCGGTGTTCGACTGGAAGTCCGCTAGATCCGAGTCCTGGGTTCGGAAAGGCGTCTCCGTCAGGAACTGTTCCTGATAATCATCAGCCTCTGTTTGAGTATAGAAGCGATAGCGAAGCCGCAATTTCAGCTCATCCTCGACAAGCCAGCGGTAATAGCGCGGCTCAACGGAAACACCGGCAATTCCCCAGTCGTCCGCATACAGACGCCCTCCGAGCTCCACCGAACTTCCCGACTGAAGATAGTGGCGCACGCGCCCAAACACCGCGCCACGTAGGCGCGTATCTGGAAGTTCTTCGGTTATCTCCCGACCTGCCGCGTTGTTGTGCAGGTTCGGATTGAGCGTCGCGACATCCTCAATCACAACAGCATTATACGCTGTTTCAAGGAACCCGTCTTGATACCCCAGCGTCACACCAACGTCGCCGTGCGTGACGGGTGACATAATTTGATACCAATTGATTGTCGTTGCCAATGAGAGGCGTGTATCCGTGCCTTCGTCTTCTTTCCCATTGAAACGAATGATGTCGACCTGATCGACAAACGCGTTGCCGCTCCATTTAACGGTGGCACCACGGTCGTTAAGGGTTTTCGACACATTGCCGCCGAAGCCGACGGATGTATAATCGTACTCCTTGCTGACGTGACCGAAGGCACCAACCTGCTTATCCGCAGACAGTTTGTGCCGCCATCCCACATCAACGCCAACGTAATAGTCGCCCGTGGCGCCGGACTGATCTGGGAATTTGTTCAGTCGATCAATGGAGGCACTCGACACATAGTCATAGGAGAGCTTCGCCCAATAGGCGGTCTTGTCGCTGACATTGTAATCGAACAAGAAAACAGGTTCGATTACCGTCAAGGCTTCATCAAGGAACGGGTTACCGTCGCCGGAATCGCCATTGTTGTAGAAGCTCAATCGAAATCCGGTCGAACCATGACCTTTTTCCGATGGTGCGGCCTCGTCCTGAGCACGCACGCCTGTTGCGCAGCACATAACGGAGGCCAGAAACGCCGCCATGATTCTCGTTTGCGTTAATAACATCCGCATCCTCCACCTGCGCCGCCGCCGATGCCGCCGACAGCTGCTTCACGTGAATAAAGACATTTTTGCTGAAAATGGGCTTCGGTCGGGTCCGACTCAAACGCCATGACAGCATCATAGAGGTGCGCCTTCTGGTGGTAGGCCACGGACTGACACCCGGCGCTCAACCCCAACGCGCCCAGTAGCGCCAGCGGCAGCAGCTTGCGCGAGATTCCTAGTGCATTTTGAATTTTCATAGGTCTAGATTTAGCGCAGGCTTTGAATCACGACAAGGCAAGTATCCTTAAATCTAATTAAGAGCACCGCCGTTGCTCTTTTTACGGCAGACAGTCTATGGTGGCCAGAGCTAGGAGTATCAGGACGAACATGAAGCTGCTTATCATCGAAGATGACACGACCCTTGCCGCCAGCCTCGAGAAAGGATTGCGCGAACAGGATTATGACGTCGTCGCCACACCGTCCGCAGAAGAGGCCCGAAAAGCGCTCAGGCGCTGTCCGCCGGATCTGATCATTCTTGATCTGGGTCTACCCAGAGAGAGCGGCCTTTCTTTTTTGGAATCCCTGCGCAATAGCGGCGATGCAACGCCCGTTCTGATACTCACCGCCCGCGATACGATTGAAGAGCGGGTGCAGGGGTTGGAGCAAGGCGGCGACGACTATCTCGTCAAACCCTTCGCCTTTGCCGAGTTGGTGGCGCGCATCCGGGCGCTGTTGCGTCGGGCCGAACCCAATACGACGACCACCACGCTTCGGGTCGCCGACCTGCATCTCGACCTCATTGAACGGACAGCCGTACGACAAGGTCAAACCATCGAATTGCGCCCGCGCGAATTTGACCTGCTGGCCTACCTCGCCCAGCACGAAGATGAAATCGTGTCGCGCGAGATGCTTATGTCCAATGTATGGAAAATGAAGTCTCGAGCCACGCCGATGGACAACATTATCGACGTCCACGTTTCTCACATCCGCCAGAAACTGGACAAGCAGTTCGAACACCCCTTGCTGCACACCGTTCGCGGCATGGGCTTTCGGCTGGGGCGCACGTCATGAAACGCTCCCTGCCACTGCGCTCATTCCTCTGGTTGTCCGTTCTGTTACTTTTGTTCTTCTTTCTGGATACCGCCTTTTTGATATGGATCGAGGCTAAGGAATTCGTGACGGGCAAACCCGTCACCTGGGAGGAGGTCAGCGAATGGGTACTTCTGGTTCCTTTGAACATCGGCGTTCTGGTGCTGATGATCATCATGATTCGCTTTGTCAACCGACACATGATTGCGCCCCTGCAATCCATGGCCCGAACCGCCACGAACATTAAGGCGGGACACCTTGACGAGCGCATGGAGGTCGCCAGCACCAACTACGAAGTCGACATCGTCGCCAACACCTTGAACGACGCCTTTGATCGCTATCAGGAAATCGTAGATCGGCTTCAGCAGTTCAGCAGCAACACGTCGCACCAGCTTCGCACCCCGCTGGCCGCAATTCGCAATGCAGGCGAAGTCTGCCTCCAGAAAGACCGTTCCAGCGAAACCTACCGCGAGGTCATCAAAGACATGCTCGAGGAGGTGCACACGTTGACGCGTGTCATTGAACAACTGCTTCTGCTGTCGCGATTGGATTCCAAAGAAGCTCGGCGCAATTTCAGAGCCCAAAGCCTGAACGACGTCTTACGGCAGGTCGCCGACATGTACCAATCACTCTGTGACAAGGAAGGTATTCAGCTCCTCGTGAAGGAAGACGCACACGTCGATGTCCGAGGCGATGATGTCCTCCTGCATCAAGTGTTCGCGAACCTTGTGGATAATTCAATGCGCTACACACCGCGCGGCGGAACCATCACACTAGGCGTGGCGTTACCACAGCAGGGAACGGTTAAATGCTACGTGTCCGATACGGGGACGGGAATTCCGGAAAGCGGTCGCGAAACCGTTTTCGATCGATTCGCACGCGTGTCGACCGACAGCACCGAAGGGAACGGCCTGGGCCTGTCCATCGCCGCAAGTATCGTCCGCGCACACCTCGGCACCATTCAGCTCGCCCCCGAAGGCCAACCTGGCACGACCGTCACAATCACCCTGCCCGTTTCTGAAGCCGACGCGTAAGCCCGTGATCAAGCGTAGCGGTTACTCAGGGCAAACGCATCTAAAGTGTTCTTGTTGCATTGCGCTGGTCGTGGCGGCCAGTTGCAGGAGAGACCGTTCAAGCTCCTCGACGGACCCAATCCTGTGGACGTACCGGGGGGTGCTCAGCCAGTAGGGCCTTTTCTCGAGCGAGGAGCTTGCGACGAGTGGGGAAATGGCCCCTCCTGCGAGCGCGCTTAAACAAAGCTGCCGTGACGGGGTTGTTCGCTGTGTAGCGAACGGCGCCGGTGACCTTGTCCTCCGTTCGACACCAGTCATCGAAGGTTTCGGTGATATAAATTCGACCATAGCAAGAGCATCCAGTTAGCACCACTGGATGTACTGGGGAACATCCGTAGAACAAGTAGTGCAAGGTGAGACAGCTGGCTCCTCTTCGGCTGTTGGGTGCAGGCGGGAGCCGGCCCGGCACCTGCTTGTTCTAGTGCTGGGCCATTTCCCCACTCGTCGCAAGCTCCTCGTTCGAGAAAAGGCCCTACCTCAGAGGCGATCATCAAGACATGAGGTTAGATGCGTTTGCCCTGAGCGGCTACTTGACACGTCTCTTCAGAAATGCAAATGTCCGCCTTTTGTTGGATGTCCCGGTAAGTTCCGTGCAATTCGGACGCTGTCGCGCAACTGTGAAGTGGCCCCGAGCCGCAAGCCAGAATACGGGCTCCAACGCTTTATGTTTGTCACCTTCGCGCAAAGGGTTGATGGCGTTTTCGGCCCGCGGCCGCATCCACCCCTCCTTTCCGCCCAGGTGTCTGCACACCCTAATCTCGCCTCGCAAGAAGGCGGAAAGGATCAAATGAATAAAAGCACACTATACACCGCGGCCGTATTGGCTGCTGCATCCGCGAACGCGGAAACCACCAGCCCAGCAACCGAAGCGACTGCACCCCAAAACCAAATTGTGGTTTCGGCCACACGCATCGAAACGCCGATCGAACAAGTCGGCAGCTCCATCAGCGTGATCTCCGCTGAGGACATCGCCCGACGCAACGCCCAGAACTTGCAGGAAGCCGTCATGCTTTTACCTGGGGTTCAGATCTCAGCCAACGGCGGGCCCGGGACTGTTTCGAGCATATTTATTCGTGGGGCCGAGTCGGACCACGTACTGGTGTTGATCAACGGCGTTCGCGTCAACAGTAACACCAGTGGTGACTTCGATTTCTCGTCGCTGCCCGTCGACATGGTCGAACGCATTGAAGTGTTGCGCGGGCCGCAAAGCGGTCTCTATGGATCGGATGCGCTGGGCGGCGTTGTCAGCATCACCACGAAAAAAGGCGTGGCCACACCGCTCACGGGATCTGCGGGCATTTCTTTTGGCGAGCTCGGCTATGTTAGCGGGCGCGCCAGTCTTCAAGGCGGAAACGAGATCGCGGACTTTTACGGCTCGCTGTCGTTCTTTAGTCTGGATGATCACGATATTGCCAAGAACCGCGGAGGCACGGAAGACGACCCCTACGATCGCACATCTGCCTACGGTGGCTTCGGTCTAAATTTTGCAGGCGACGGACGCGCCGACCTGACGCTCCTCTACATGGAGGACGACAGCGAGCTGGATGGCTTCGGCGGCGCGGATGATTTGCTGGAGAATTCTAAAAAGAAAAAACTCTTTGCCGCCCTTTCTGCGTCGAAGCCGATCACGGACACCTATTCGCAGAAGGTATCCGCAGGCTACAGCAAACAGGAATATACGGGCTTCAATGCTGGCCCCGTCGACTTCACCACAGAGGATTACGACGCATCGCTTCAAGCAGATATAACGCCGTTTGAAAACGACACCCTGAGCGCAGGCTATGACTTTCGGCGCTCGGAAGCCGAAAACGTAGGGAACTTCGACAAGCAATCGCGAGATCAGCATGCCGCCTTCCTCAACAACCAATGGGCATGGCAAGAAAGCCTGTTCATTAACGTCGGTGGACGCTACGACGACTTCTCCGACATCGACGGAAAGGCCACGTGGAAATCCAGCGCATCCTGGTTTGCTCTGCAAGACACACGCCTGCACGGCAGTGTCGGAACCGGATACCGCGCACCGACCATGAACGACCTTTACTTCACCTTCGGAGAGCCGCCGCGGACCTACCTCGAGCCCGAGCAAAGCCAATCCTTTGACCTTGGCGTCGAACAGGCCCTACTGGATGGCAAACTGATCGGCGACGTGACCTATTTCCAGAGCGACGTGGAGGATCTCATCGCCTGGGAAGAGGTCTCCCCTGGTGCCTGGCAGCCCGACAACGTTGCTGAAGCGGAGATCCAAGGCGTCGAAGCTTCCCTGGCGTGCTCGCCGATCGACACGCTTCTCGTGCGCCTCTTCTACACCTACACCGATGCAGAGGATGTCGACACCGGCCTCGAACTACCACGTCGAGCGCTTCACTCGGGCGGCGCATCCCTAAATTGGCAATACTCCGAAAAGGGCAACATCTATTCCGACGTTGTCTATTCAGGAAATCGCTACGACGACGTCGCAAACACGGTCCGGCTCGAGGACTATGTCGTGGTTGGCCTTGGGACGAGCTTTGCGCTGAATCCAACAGCACGATTGGTCGGACACATCAGTAATCTTTTTGACGAAAACTACGAGACCGCCGCTGGCTTCGGAACGGTGGGCCGCGTTGCATCGGCCGGCGTCGAATTCAGTTTCTGATCGGTAAAACGTAATGGAGAAATGGGCACATCACCCTTCACTGTATCAACGCTAAAACCATTCACAGAGGGTCGCAAAGGACGCGAAGCTACGGTAGGGCAAGTTGACCACGCGGACCGCGTGACTTTGCGGCCTTCGCGACCTTCTGTGAAATTCTTAATGGCTGGAGGAACCATGCTGAAACTGCATAAACAGATGCCACTCTGGTGTGTCCCCCCCAACGTCCATACGGGAGAGTCTTATGTATGAGCTCATTCAAAAAGGCGGGCTACTCATGTGGCCCCTATTGGCATGCTCCTTCGTCACCGTTGCCATTGTTATTGAGCGAGCAACATTCTGGCTGCGCGTCTCCATGGCGAAAAACCAGAAACAGATCAACCGCACATTCGAGCTGACCGAGCAAGGTCGCTTCGAAACCGCCGTCGACGAAGCACGCGAAACGCGCTGTATGACCTGCCGCATCCTCACCACCGGATTGGCCCATCGCAACTACGGATTGACCGAAAACCTCGAATCCGCAGCGGGGGTTGAGATCGCCGCCATGAAGCGCGGCTTAAGCATGCTGGACACCATCATCACGCTCGCCCCGCTTCTCGGCATCCTCGGCACGGTGTCAGGTATCATCATCTCTTTCGACTTGCTTGGTGATTCCGGTATCGAGGACCCCAAGGCCGTCACCGAAGGGATCGCCCAGGCACTGCTCACCACCGCCGGCGGCCTCACGGTGGCCATCATCACGCTCCTGCCGCACAACGCCTTCGTAAACAAGGTCGAGACCGTCACCCATTACCTCGAAAAAATGTGCTCCTGCTACGCCGTGACCGTCCAGAAAGGCGAGGAAACACGCAGGGCATAACCGTCCGGCACCGAGGCATTAGCTGCATCATGAAATTACGAACTGGCTACGAAAACCGAAAAGCGCGCGTGGAAATGCTGCCGCTCATCGACGTCGTCTTTTTGCTGCTGGTCTTTTTCATCTACGCCATGCTTTCAATGGTGATGCACCGCGGCCTGAAAGTCGACTTGCCCACAGCAGGGCTTGCGCAGTTAGACACGCAGCAATACCTAAACATTACCATCACCGCCGACAACCGCATTCAGTTCGACGGAACAGAAACCACACTTGCGGCGCTGATACCACAGGTGAGCGACCGACTGACGACCATGGGCGCCAGCACACCCCTTTACATTGAAGGCGACACCGCGGCCGACCTGGGCATAGCCATCACAATCCTCGATCGCCTGCAAGCCGCCGGCATCGAAAAAGTATCATTCACATGCAAACCAAACCCCCAACCCTGAACATCGGACTGCTGCTCGGCATCGCCGTCTCCCTGCTGCTACACGGGAGTCTGTTGGGTATGAAAACGATGCATCGTTCGGCTGCGCCCCAGTTTGAAAGCGGCGTTGTTTCGATCGAGCTGTCGCTGGTCCCGTCCATCGCGTCCGTTGCCGTCGCGGAATCAGCTCCCTTGAGCTCGGAACATGCTGAAGCTCTGCCAGACCCCATTCCCGAAGAAACGCCCGCACCCCCCGAGCCTGAAGCCCCTACCGAAACAGAATCGCCACAGACACCCGCACCCGTTGAGGCGGCGCCCGCAAGACCTGCCCCGCAGCCTGTGCAGACATCCACCGCGAATACGATTGACCAAGATGGCGATCCCAAAGTGGACAAAGGCGCTCTGACGGAAGCAACATCCAAAACGGTATGCCGCCCGGTTTATCCACGCATCTCACGCCGCCGCGGCGAAGAAGGCGTCGTTGTCACGTCCATTGACGTCGATGAATCAGGGCGCGGATCCAACCCGCATCTCGTCCGATCATCTGGCCACACACGCCTCGACGCAGCCGCTCTCAAAGCCCTCAAAACGACTCACTTCACACCTGCTTCACGACAGGGCCATCCGTGCAAATCCACCCTGACACAAACCTTCACGTTCAGGCTTACCGACGAGTAATCGCTCGCGTTTGGGCGGCTTTTACGGGACAATTAAGGATCGGATTTGGAGGATTGTCTGTGTTGCGTGATCTAAAAAGTAAACATTGTGGGGCTGTATGCCTACTTCTGTGTGCTGTGTTCTCGTTTCTAGCCTGTTCCGGCGCTTCGGCTGGTGAGCTTTTCATCAATGAAGTCATGGCCGACAATGATTCCGCCTTCGCCGATCCGCAGGGCCAGTTTGATGACTGGATCGAGATCTTCAATGCGGGCACGCAGGCGGTCGATCTGGGCGGCATGTACTTGACGGATAATCTCGGCAACCCGAACAAGTGGCGCATCCCCACTACCGAGCCCGCTACGACCACGGTGGCAGCGAATGATTTTCTGATTTTCTGGGCCGACAAGGACACGGGTGACGGCGTGCTGCACGCCGACTTCAACCTCGACGCACTTGGGGAAGACGTCGGTTTGGTGGCAGACGATGGCACGACTCTCGTCGACAGCATGACGTTCGGGGCGCTATCCAGCGACCTGTCTTTTGGGCGATACACCGACGGTCAGACGAATCTGTATGTCATGGTCACACCAACACCCGCAAGCGCCAATGCGCTACCGCCGACAAGCACCATCTCCTTTTCGTTGCCGGGCGGCGCCTATACAGAAAGCCTGCTTAATTTGACACTGTCTTCTGCCTCGCCTGCGGCGACAATCTACTACACCACCGATGGTAGCCTGCCCACAGATTCCTCGTCGGTCTATAGCAGCGCCCTTGCGATGACCAACACCACGTGGATTCGTGCGATTGGCTATGAGTCGGGCAAAGCGCCCAGCCTAGTCGAGACGCATGTGTACATGATGATCCACGAGAATCTGGCCGACTTCAGTTCGGACCTTCCCATTGTGCTTCTGGAAACCCTTGGTTTCGATCACGAAGCGACGCGTACTCGGACGTTTCAGCCCTCGTACTTCGTGATTTTGGATACGAACGACACGGGTCGCACCACCATGACGAATGCGACGCACTTCGCCGGTTACGGGGGGCTGCACGCACGCGGCGCCTCTTCATTCGGGCAACCAAAAGTCAATCTGGGCATGGAGTTCTGGACGCAGGACAATGAAGACAAGGATGCCGCCATTCTGGGAATGCCCGCCGAATCGGATTGGGTGCTATACGGTCCATACAAAGCCTTCTTCGATAACAAAAACATGAGCGACAACGTGTTTGCCTTTGAGATGTTTCGCCAAATGGGCCACTACGCCCCGCGTACACGCTACGTGGAAGTGTTCATGAATACGGACTCGGACAAGGTTGAACTCGAGAGCGGTTTCACGGGTAAAGACTATCATGGCGTCTATGTGTTGATGGAAAAGATCAAGCGCGGCAACGACCGGATTGACATCAAAGAGGTCGATGCCTCGGACCTCACTGAACCGGCGATCAGCGGCGGTTATATTTTCAAACGTGAACAGACGTCGCTGGAGTTTAATGGAGGCGGCGAAAACCTGTTGTTCGTTGACCCTATCAAAGAAGACATGAACGGCCCCCTGACGGCCCAGCGTGATTGGTTGATCGACTATCTCGATGATTTCGTCGCCGCACAGACTGCATCGAGCAAGGGCTATTTGGATTACATCGACATGCACTCCTGGGTGGATACGCATTTATTCATTTCGTTTACCAAGGCCGGAGACGCGATGACCAAGAGCCGCTATACGTATAAGGATCGCGGCAAGAAGCTGATCATGGGCCCACCCTGGGACTACGATGGCTCACTGGACGGCAACCCAACGGGGTGGGATCGTGCAGGTCAATTCGGCGGTGGATCGGGCATCTGGACGACGAGTTGGTGGCATAAAGACACGGGCTTATTTAAGGATTACGATTTCTGGCAGGCCTGGCTGGATCGCTACTTTGAGCTGCGACGCGATGTCTTTAGCGAAACGAACTTGGTCGCGGTGATGGACGGGATGTCGAACACCGTGTGGGAGGCCCACTTCAGGAATGCCGAACGCTGGGTCCCATCAGCGTATCCGCAGTCTCAGATCTGGCTCAAGGATCGTGTAGCATGGATGGACTCCCAGTTCATTGCTGTGCCAACGATGAGTCAGACAGGTGGCGTCGTGTTGGCAGGTTTTGCGCTGTCGATGTCCGCAACGGATACGCTCTACTACACGCTGGACGGCACGGACCCGCGTGGGCCAGACGGCGTTGTCGCGGCGTCGGCCTCAATATATTCCGGGGCCATTACGATCATGAGTAACACGATCGTGCGGGCGCGCGCGTGGGACGGACAAGCCTGGGTCGAGCCACCTGCCGCGCCCTGGAGTGCGCCCAACAACGCCGTATTTGCAGTCAGCCCACACACTGTGACGATCACGGAGTTAATGGTGGAACCACGTGCCCCCGAGACGGGCACGGCAGAAACCAATTTTGTGTCGTCCGACTTTGAGTTCATTGAAATCTCGAACACATCCATCGAGCCTGTCTATCTTGCTGGGCTACAATTCACTGACGGCATCGAATTCGACTGGTCGTATGGTCAGGTGCGATCACTGGATGTTGGTGAATCGGCCATTGTTGTTAACAACCTCGACGCCTTCAAGCTGCGCTACTCCAACTGGGCCACATTGAACATTACGGGCGAGTTTGAGGGCACGCTCAATAACGGGGGCGAGCAAGTCCGACTGGCTTCGTCTACAGGTCAGGTTTACGGCTTGTTTACGTACAACAGTTCACGCGGCTGGCCGCTCTCGGCACGGGGCGCAGGGCATTCTCTGGTGCCGTTAATTACGGGTGACCAGTCAACTCGGCTTTTGGATTACGGTGGCAACTGGCGCGCAAGTGGCTTGGTTGATGGTTCGCCGGGTGCGCCGGACCCAGCGCCCGGCATCCATGTGACGATCAACGAAATTGCGGCCCACACCGACACGGCCTTACCTGCCCCGGATGATTCTGATGACTGGATCGAGCTGCACAGTCCGGCGGGTACGCCCGTGGATGTAAGCGGCTGGTACATCAGTGACGACGCCAACCGGCTCACACAGGTCGTGCTGCCTGCTGGCAGTATCATCGCGACGAACGGCTTCATGACCGTGCGTGAGTCCACCCACTTTCACACCAACCGCACCGACGGCTCAGGCTTCGGGCTGAACAAAGCCGGCGAGAGCGTGTTCTTGTCGCGCGATACAGGCTCCGGGCTGCAAGTGGTCGACGCCGTGACGTTCAAAGGGCAGCCCAACGGACCGACGCTGGGA
>JBLHHU010000005.1:0-39012 GCA_047615735.1 Kiritimatiellia bacterium
CTGACCCCTGACTCCTGACTCCTGACTCCTGACTCCTGAATCCTGAATCCTGAATCCTGAATCCTGAATCCTGACCCCTCGGGCCATTCTTTACCGCTGGGGCACAGATCGTACACTTGACCCAATTTAGATCGCGTGATAAGTTTCGCGGTTCATTACGAGATCGAGCACCAATTGGGCGCGATTTACGGCTTGAAATGCAGGGCAGAATCGGGGCGTGGCGCAGCCTGGTAGCGCGTTTGGCTGGGGGTCAAAAGGTCGCGAGTTCGAATCTCGCCGCCCCGACTCTGCCCTGCATTTGACCCTTTTTCCACGTGATCTTACGCTGATTAAACGGGGCGCTTGATTCGATTTGTTACTGGGTCGACCATGTGCGTCATGAACTCCTGCAGTTCACGATCGTATTCCGTGTCTTTTCCAATCTGGGCCAGTTGCCGATGAACCACGGACAACCCGGCTTCGCCGGACTCGACGTCCTGTGCTTTTGAGGCACGAGCGGCCACGTCTGTTTGCAGCAGAGAGTGCAAGACGTTCATGAGTGTCTCGTTTTCACGAACGTAGTGCGGCATGATTTCGTCGAGTCGATTGGGTAAATCCTCTTTAAGCGCCATAATCTCGGCCTCGCTCGTCTCGGCGTCGGTGATGAGCGGTCTGCCTCGCAGCATTTCGACGCCCACAAGGCCTACGGAAAAGAGGTCGGATTGCGTTACGCTGGCGAGACGTTTGTGTGCCTCGGGTGCCATGTATCCCAAGCTGCCGAGCAGGATGCGTACGTCTTCGCCGTGGCGCACAGCGCGCCCGTGATCGATGACGCGAACGTAGCCCAGTCGGTCAATCATGATGTTCGACGGCTTGATGTCGGAATGGACGAAGCCTGAGTTGTGCAGCGCCTCCAGCCCGCGCAGTATTTGGCGCATAATGAAAACCGCCACGCCTGGCTGTATTGCATAGCCATTGTCCAAATTGTGAAAAATGGTTTTCGAGGGCCGATCGGCTTCAGATGCGGGCATGTGCTTGAGGGCTTTGCTGATCTTCTTGTCCGTGAGCAAATCGGTTAAATCGATGCCGTCAATCTCTTCCATTTGGACGAATCCAACTCCGTTGACTTCCTCGTACATCCCGCGTGAGAGGAGGTTCGGATGGCGCATCGAATGCAGCTCTGAAATCTGAGACGCGATCCGCCCCATGTCTTCCCAGTACTGTGCGCTGGAGAGGTAGATGCTGGGATCAAAAATTTTGACGGCGTGATGTGTGACGCAACCGCGCGCGCCACGGCGAATGGCGAGGAAAACCTGGCCTTGTCTGCCGCGTCCGATTTCACCGACGAATTCAAAGGAGGTTGGAAACGTAATGCCTTTGCTTCTGATCAGAGAGCGATAGGCGTTTATCAGCGCGTTGTGTTCGGGCGCATTTTCGGTCTTGGTTCCATCGCCATGCAAAGGGACGGTTCGGGTCATTGTCTGCGTGCGCTCGGGATAGCGCGACTGTGGGTCATTCGTCATCGTGTTTCACTCGATAAAGGCCAGGCAGCAGAAGCGGGGAGGCGTGCGGCTCAGGCTTCAGGCGTCTCGTCGCCGAGGTTGCCGACGATCTGATGCATGATCGTGTTGAAGCCTTTGCCGTCATTCATTTCCTTAAGGACTTCGACGGCTTGCGTTTCGCCTAGGCGGACCGAGTTCTCGTCGAACACGGTTAACAGGTAGGGGCCAGCTTTGATGATGTCCAGCGCATGGATGACCGCTACATCAACAGGTTCATCATTCAGCAATGTGCCGTTTTTTGACTTCAGGTCTTTGATGACGTAGTCGCCTCCCCAGTGGCGAATTTCGCAATGCGCACGCGTGACACGTTCGTCGTCGAGCACGATGTCTGATTTTGGGTCACGACCAATGAAGATGGGATGTGTGCCAAGTTTTAGATCGTGCTCTTGCTTGTTGGCATCACGATAGTGAATCGTCAGCGTACTCATGTTATCGGTCTCTGTTCTATGGGTATAATGCTAATGTTGGATCATTTCCGACGACATTGTGCCGTTGAATGAGTCGAATTCTGGCTAAGGCGGGCAGGCGATGCAAGCCGGAAAGCGTAAAACCGCTGTTGTTACGGTATTGGCGTGCTCTCTGCTGGTGCGGGGCGGAGGTCGTAACAGTAGATGTACGCGCTGTCGCGTACGATGACGCGGCCCTGGGCGATAGCCGGGTGCGAATAGGTTTCTTCGCAAAGCTTTCGACCTGCCACGGTTGTGGCTGACTGGCGGTCATAGTCGATGATGGCGGCGTAGCCATCGCAAAATGCGAACAACCGACGCGGTCCAGCGATGACACTGATCTCGCCGTAGAGTTCGTCATGCTCCAACGACCATAACGTTGCGAGGCTGTTGGCAGCATCCAGGCAGGTCAGCAGTTCTCCGGATCCGAAGACAAGGTCGCCGACCACGGTTGGTGCCGTCATTTCAGGGAAGATGACGTCACTGGATGCGAGGATCGAATCATTGAGCGTGCCGTCAGGCGCGAACCCGAACAGGCGCGCGCCTTCGGAGGGCGTGGTGATCAAGAGGCCTTCGCCAACCGCACAGGGCATGGGGCATATATAGCCTTCGCGGGTGTCGACGTTGTGTTTCCACAGGCGTTGACCGGTATCCATTGACCAGCCGCCGAGGGACACGTCATCATAACCGATGACCTGGCGCACACCGCCGAATGTGCCCGGAAGAAACGTCGCGTAATTCACCATGCTGCTCTTTTGGGCGGCCCAGAGGCGTTTCCCGTCATCGGGTCGATAGGCTGCCACGGGCCCGCTCTGACCAGCACCGCAAAGCAGTAGTTTGCCGTTGGCGACGAGCGGCGATCCACAGAATCCCCACGTCGGCATGTTTGTGTCTGTCGGCGTGCGCCAGTATTCCTTGCCTGAGGCGAGGTCGAGGCATCGGGTGACGCCCAGTGCGTTCATGACGAAGACTTTCTCGTTCAGAATAAGCGGTGTGGTTCGCGGGCCGGAACCGAAGCTGATCTCAGCTGTGTTTGTGTAGGTGTTGCTCCACAATACGCTGCCGTCGTCGAGACTGAGCGCGCTGACGCGGTCAAAGCCTTTGCCGTGATCGGTTAAGATGACGCGAGGGCCTTTGATCACGGTTCCGGCAAAGCATTCACCGGCGACGGGTTGCTTCCAGAGACGTATGAAGCTTGGGGCGCCTTCGGGCAGCGAGGGGATGCGGCCTGCGGCATCCTGGCCACGCCACTGCGTCCATGTGTCGTCTGCCGCCGTGGCGGCCATCGCGGCCACGAGGCAGCTTTGTACGAGCAGTGTCATAAAGCGTATTCGATGCATGTTCATTCCGGTAATCTTGCCTATTTGCCTGACAATGTCATTCAGCGGCTGGAAGCCTAGCGCTGATGGGAGGGCAAATCAAGGGTCGTGCTTTTGTATATGAGGTCGCCTTGCGTGGGCTTCTGCAATTCGTTGTAAAGCGCGAGGAGAAGGCCGGCGGAGCCCGCCGGCCTCCAGGGGGGTACTTTGGACGTTTCGCTGCGAACGGGCTAAAGCTTTCCAGTTTTGGAGCCCGGCGGGCTCCGCCGGTTCGTTACAACTTATGTCGCTGTTCTCAGATCCCATCGTGCTAAGAGACAGGCTTAAAGTGAGCGAAAAACCGAGATACACCCTGGCGATAGGGAGACGCGGATTGACGCTCTTCCCCCAAATGGCGTAAATTGGACGTCACATCGTGAAAAAGAACTTCAAACCCTGTGAGATGTCGTGAATTGCGCCATTTGTAAAAAAAATGAAGCTACCGTTTTGCTTAAACATTCCGTTGACGGTGAACAGAAGGACTTGAATGTCTGTGTGGCGTGCGCGGATAAGCATGGGCTACGAAGCCAGTTGCCCTTACCTGTGCTTACGGATTTTCTCTTTGGGGTTTCGGCGCAAGCCGATGTGCCCAAGGCGGACGGACAGAAAGTCTGCGCGACGTGTCACATGCATCTACGTGATCTGCAAAAGTCCAATCTGCTTGGATGTCCGGATTGCTATGGCACCTTCAAAGATGACGTCGGTCTAATGTTGGAGTCCCTGCAGCCTTCGAGCCAGCATTTCGGAAAAGTTCCCGGCGCACAGCACGCTACTCAGATTGAACATTTCGAAGCACTACTTAAAAGCGAGGCGGCGTCGGAGCATTTCGAGCAAGCCGCCGCCATCCGGGATCGGCTTCGCGCGTTGCGACGCGACATGCAGGAACGCGACGTGCGCACGTGAATCACGTTGACACATACATACCGTGTCGGGGCGCGGGCCATGACGATGGAGATATGAATTGATTGTTGACGATATGGTAAGAACGCCGGGCTCATGGCTCGGCATGAAAAAGCCTACAGGCATCGTGATCTCAAGCCGTATTCGCTTGGCTCGCAATATTGAAGGCGTCGCATTTCCCGGCTGGGCTGGGGAGCAGGAACGCGTACAACTTCTTGCGCGCTTGAAGGGCTGTTTTACATCCTTGGCGTCGATGCCGAACACGCTTGTGCTTGAGATGGCCGAATTGGCAGAAACGGATCGTGACGTGTTGCGGGAGCGGCATTTGATCAGTCAAGAGCTGGCCGAGCGTGGGTCTGGTAGTGCCTTGGCGATTTCGCCGGATGAACAGATCGCGATCATGGTCAACGAAGAGGACCACTTGCGATTACAGGCCATTGCGCCGGGCATGCAATTGCGTGACATCTGGGACAAGATCAACGCCGTCGACAGTGAAATTGAAGATCTTTTCGGTTACGCCTTTTCGCCGCAGTTGGGTTATTTGACGGCGTGCCCCAGTAATGTGGGTACGGGCTTGCGCGCGAGTGTCATGATGCATCTGGCGGGCCTGCGTCTAACCAATGAAGTTGAGTCTGTTATTAACGGGCTCGAAAAAATCGGGCTCACCGTGCGCGGTTTGTGGGGCGAAGGCACGGAGGCTTACGGCAACATGTTTCAGGTGTCCAACCAGCAAACGCTGGGGCACTCGGAAGCGCAGATCATTGATGCATTCATTGAACTGGTCACCGAAGTCACGCAGCACGAAAAGAATGCACGTGCGCGTTTGGCGGAATCGCAGCGTGTCAATCTCATCGATTGGGTGGCGCGTGCCTACGGGCTGCTCAAAAACGCTCGTATTATGAGTTCGCAGGAAAAAGCGGATCTCCTGTCTGCGTTACGTTTAGGCATAGAAATGGGTTATGTGGGCGGGGTCGATATCGCCGACATCAATCAAATTATGTTGATGGGTCAGCCCGGTCATCTCCAGAAAAGCACCGGTCGTGTGCTGGGGCCGGAGGAGCGCGACACCTTGCGTGCGCGCCTTACACGGAATAAACTTCAAAATGCCAAACTTTTGGAGTAGAATTGATTTGAAGCTAAGGGCAGGTTGTGGAGACACTATTGTTGCTTAAGGCGACACGATCGTTGGGGTAAGCATTTTTGTTTAAATTTATTCGGTTTTCCCTGAATCAGGGCAGATTTTAAGCTTAGAGGTAACGTTTATGAACGGTTTCGGAAATTTCACACCCCGAGCGCAGCGCGTTGTAAAGCTTGCTCAGAAAGAAGCGGATGCTTTTAATCATCCGTACGTCGGTACCGAGCACCTGTTGCTGGGCTTGATCGCGCTCGGTGAGGGCGTTGCGGTCAACGTGCTGGAACGGATGGGCGTGTCGCTTGAAAAGGTGCGCCTCGAAGTTGAGCGGGCGGTTGGGCAGGGGCCTGAAACAAAAACCGTCGGTAACATTCCATTCACGCCGCGTTCCAAGAAGGTGTTGCAATTGGCGATGGCTGAGGCGCAGGCCTTGAATCACACGTATGTCGGCACAGAGCACATTCTGTTGGGTCTTCTCCATGAAGGCGAGGGCGTTGCTGCTCAGGTGTTGCGTTCGCTGGGTATTGATCTGGACTCCGCCCGTACCGAAGTGATGCGTGAACTGGATCCCGACTTTGAGATGGAAGACGAGCCGGAAGAAACGTTGGCGGTCGAAGAAAACATCAGAGAAGAGCCCGCGAAGTCCAAGACACCCGCGCTCAACACCTTTGGTCGGGACTTGACGGAAATGGCTCGCAAAGACGACCTTGACCCCGTGATTGGACGCGCGGAAGAGATTGATCGCGTCATTCAAATCCTGTGCCGTCGTAACAAGAATAATCCAGTGTTATTGGGTGAAGCTGGCGTCGGCAAAACGGCGGTTGTCGAAGGACTCGCCCAAGTCATTATCGCTGGAAACGTTCCTGAGATTATGCGCGACAAGAAGGTCATCACGCTTGATATGGCGTTGATGATCGCCGGCACAAAGTATCGTGGTCAGTTCGAAGAACGCATCAAAGCGGTCATGGACGAAATCCGCAATGCGGGCAATATCATTCTCTTTATCGACGAATTGCATACGATTGTCGGCGCCGGCTCCGCAGAAGGTGCGATGGATGCCTCGAACATCATCAAACCAGCTCTCGCTCGCGGTGAACTGCAGTGCGTGGGTGCGACAACGCTCAACGAATACCGGAAATTCATCGAAAAGGACTCTGCGCTGGAGCGTCGCTTCCAGACGGTGCGTGTCGATGAGCCCTCTGTTGAAGACACGATCGCCATTTTGAAGGGCATCCGCCACAAATACGAAGCGCATCACCACGCCAAGTACACGGACGATGCCCTGGAGGCAGCTGCAAAGTTGTCGGCGCGCTATCTTCCCGGACGTTTTCTGCCGGACAAAGCGATTGACGCCATTGATGAAGCTGGCGCGCGTGTTGCCATTGTGTCGACCACCCGTTCGCCGGATCTGCGTGAAAAAGAAGCGGCCATTGAAGCGATTCGACGCGAAAAAGAAGTCGCAATCAAGGCGCAGCGTTTCGAGGAAGCCGCTGAATTGCGCGACTCGGAAAAGAAGGAGCGCGAACGGCTTGCTGCCATCGTACAGGAATGGAAAGACGCGAATGACGCACAGATTCGTACCGTGAGCAGCGAAGATATTGCCGCTGTGATTTCGAAAACGACCGGCGTTCCTCTTAAGCGTATGGAAGGCAAAGAGCTTGCCCGTCTGCTGGAGATGGAAAAGGTTATCGCGAAAACGGTCGTGGGGCAGGGCATCGCTGTCGCTGCCATTTCTAAGGCGCTACGCCGTTCACGCGCAGATCTAAAAGATCCCAATCGCCCGATTGGCTCATTCATCTTTCTCGGACCCACCGGTGTCGGAAAAACACTGTTGGCCAAAACGCTTGCGGAATTCATGTTCGAAGATGCTGACGCGTTGATTCAGTTGGACATGTCCGAGTACATGGAAAAGTTTACCGTCTCACGCCTTGTGGGCTCCCCGCCCGGGTACGTGGGCTACGATGAAGGCGGACAGTTAACTGAAAAAGTACGTCGCCGCCCCTATTCGGTGGTGCTGTTCGACGAAGTTGAAAAAGCACATCCCGATGTGATGCATATGCTACTTCAGATCCTTGAAGAAGGAAGATTGACGGATAGTTTCGGTCGCGTCGTGGATTTCCGAAACACCGTCGTGATCCTGACATCAAACCTGGGCTTCGATTCGGTGAAAAAGTCGGGTGGTCTTGGTTTCTCCGGTGATAGCGGCGATACAAATTACGACCAGCTGCGCGCTCAGATGATTGATGAATCCAAGCGCGTCTTTAAGCCAGAATTCTTAAACCGTTTCGACGACATCATCGTTTTCCGCCAACTCAAGCGGGCCGATGTCGCCTCTATTCTGGACATTGAGCTGGCCAAAGTTCGTAATCGACTGGGTGCACGTGATAAAAAACTTCACCTGACCAAAGGCGCTCGCGAATTTTTGGTTGAAAAAGGACACGATGAATCACTTGGGGCACGCCCCTTGCGACGTGCAATCGAGCATTTTTTGGAAGATGCTCTGGCTGAGGAGCTTCTGCGTGGAAAGTTCGACGATGCAGACATCATTGAGGTTGGTGTCTGCGGCGATGAACTCAAGTTTTCGGCGAAATCGGCAAGCAAGAAAACGGCCGAAAAGTCCTGAATTCGTGTCGGTTTACGCTGAGTGATTCTGTAAAAGCGGTTTTTTGAAGAAGATCGCTTGCCATGAGGCCGTTTCTGTGTGAATATCACCCGCTTTTCCACGTGGATTTTAGCTTTGAGCAGTAAAGTGTTGCTGCGGGCGTGGATAATTGTTTGAAGGATTGGAAAGAGCATGTCAGTCAGTATTCGGCTTAAAAGAACGGGAGCGCGTAACTCTGCCTGTTTCCGTGTGGTAGCAGCTGATTCCAGGTCTCCTCGCGATGGACGCTTTATCGAGACTTTGGGTTGGTATGATCCTAGACGTGTAGATGACAAGTTTTCCTTGAAAATGGACCGCATTGAACATTGGATCAGTGAAGGTGGCATTCCAAGTGCAACTGTCAAGAGTTTGATTAAGCAGGCGAAAAAAGCGGCAGTTGCCTAATATCGGTTCCGCCGCTGCGTGTCGTGAAGGTGTGCCGCATTCTGATGGGTTCAGTATGCTGGAAATAGACATCATCACGATATTTCCGGGCATGCTGGATGGATTCATCCATGAGAGCATGCTTAAGCGGGCTGCCGAAAAAGGGATCGCTGTTTTGCGAACCGTGAATTTGCGTGATTTCACGCAGGACGTTCACCGTTCGACCGATGATCGACCGTACGGCGGCGGTCCGGGAATGGTGATGCGAGCACAACCGCTATTTGATGCGGTTGAGCATTTGAAACGCGATTCGTCGCGAGTAATTTTGATGACGCCGCAAGGCAGGCAGATGCAACAAAGTGTTGCTGAAGCGTACGCGAAACCGGGTCACTTGATTGTGATCTGTGGTCACTACGAAGGCGTAGATGAGCGCGTGCGGACAGCCTTGGTGGACGACGAGTTGTCCATTGGCGACTATGTGTTAACCAACGGCGTGTTGGCTGCAGGTGTTTTTGTAGATGCTGTTGTGCGATTGTTGCCTGGTGTTTTGGGCGGCGAGGGCGCGACCGAGCAAGAGTCCTTTGCGGACGGACTGCTTGAGCACCCGCACTATACGCGTCCGATAGAGTTTCGAGGCATGGAAGTGCCAAAAGTGTTGGCCTCAGGTGATCACAAAGCGATCGCTGAATGGCGCAGGCAGAAGTCGATTGAACGCACGCAAGAGCGTCGACCTGATTTGCTGAAGAACGAGAATTTTTAAGATATGGCTCCCTGAAGAGCCGCATTTGAACAACAGAAAGGGACAGGGCCATGTCATCACCAATCATCGACGAGATTAATCGCCAGAACCTCAAGGACGATCTACCTGAAATGCACATCGGTGACACGATGAAAGTCCACGTCCGCATTAAAGAAGGCGAGAAAGAGCGTGTTCAGGTTTACGCCGGTACGCTGATTGCACGTGACGGCTCATCCGCCACCGAAACGATCACCGTTCGCCGTATTTCCCATGGTGTCGGTGTTGAGCGTGTTTTCCCGCTGCATTCCCCGTATTTGGCCAAAATCGAAATCGTCGCTTCGGCGCACGTTCGTCGGGCCAAACTCTATTACCTGCGTGATCGCGTGGGCAAGAAGACACGCTTGCGCGAAAAAATTCGCTGATCATTTTCAGACGGGGGCCTTTAACGTGTGTCCCGGGCAACAAGCCAAGCCAGACATGCTTGCTATCGAGCGTGGGCATTGGCGTGCGGGCCTAGGACGCGTTGCTGGCGTCGATGAGGCCGGTCGCGGACCGCTTGCCGGGCCCGTTGTTGCCGCCGCTGTTGTCATTTCTCCTGACTTCGCCGAACGTGAGATCATCGGTCTCCTGTCGGGCTTAACCGATTCCAAGAAACTCAGCGCACGTCAGCGAGAACGTTACGACGACATACTTCGCGATTCTGAGTTCGTAGACGTTGCCGTCGGATCCGCGGATCATGACGAAATCGACGAACTGAACGTGCTGCGCGCGACGCATCTGGCGATGGCGCGTGCCTTGTCTAATCTTTCCGAAACAGTCGATCTCGCCTTGGTCGATGGGTTAGACGTAGGCGGACTTCCATGTGCATCGCAGTCTATCGTGCGCGGTGACTCACTCAGCCTTTCCGTTGCGGCTGCGAGCATCATTGCCAAAGAATTCCGCGATGCACGCATGCGCGAATTCGATCTCATTTATCCTGAATACGAATTTTCGCGCCACAAAGGCTACGGGACAGCCGTGCATCGCAAGGCGCTGTTGGCGCACGGTCCTTGTGTGATTCATCGATTTTCATTCAGGCCGGTTCAGGACGCTTATGCGCAGCGTCAATTGTCGCTTTAAGCGTCGTAGAATCTGAAACAAGGGGGGGCGGGTGACATCACGAACGAAAGCATCCGGTGATTGGGGCGAAGCGATCGCAGCGAAACTGATGCGCAAAGCGGGATATCGGGTTTTGGGGATTGGCGTACGCCTGGGCCCTCGCGACGAGCTTGATGTCGTGGCCCGTAAAAAGGACGTACTCGTTTTCGTTGAGGTAAAGACGCGCAAGAGCGAAGCGTTCGGTCGTCCCGTAGAAGCGGTCAATGCGGCAAAACGTAAAACGGTTTCGCGGGCCGCAGTTCACTATCTTCAAGCCTGTCGTTTTAAATACAACTTTTTACGATTCGACGTCGTTGAAGTAATTGGCGAACCGGGTGACCGAAAACCAGAGGTGCGGCACATCGAAAACGCCTTTACGCTTGATCCGCGCTACACCTTGCCGTATTGACCCGAATCGATGGCCTCCCTATCATGAACAGTAACAAACACGAATCGTATGGCACTGCGGCCTTGCGATTTCGTCGTGGTTACGCGTGTGTCTGCGTCCGGTTGCGGTCGGCACCACAGGAGAAATTGGCCTAGCGATGCATGCTGACGAGGATATAGCGAATTCCAGCCTTGCGCTGACCATGTCGGCTGTCGTGGTTAGCCCGGAAGACGGGCTGCGGCGGATGTTGCGTGACGTGCTGGGGCCGCTTGGTTTCGCCGTGCGGGCGTTTGAGGATCCTGAGCGCGCGCTTGCCTCGCTGGCGTCCTCGCGCGCAGATATTCTTATCGTCGATGCTAACGTTGCTCGGATGCGTGGTCTTGATGTTTTGCGCCACGTTCAAGAGATGCGCTTGGGCTGTGATGTCATCCTTGTCACGGAGGCCGGCGATCTTGCCATCGGCATTGCAGCGCTGCGCGAAGGAGCCACGGACTTTTTTGAAAAGCCATGCGAAGCAAGCGTTGTGCATGCGGCCATCGTGCGCACCGCACGTTTTCGGACACTGTCACGTCAGCAGGAATTGCTTGTCGGGCGTGTACAGGCGCTCAGTTACGAGTTGAATGATCGGGCAGGCGGAAGTGACGTGATGGTCGGGGCCTCCTCTGGGATGCGGAAAGTGGCGCAAGACATCGTCGCCTACGCGGATTCCAACGCCACGGTTCTGGTGTTGGGCGAAAGTGGCACAGGAAAAGAAGCCATTGCCAAATCGGTTCATGCATCCGGGCCACGGCGAGATATGCCCTTCCTTACCTTGAATTGCTCGGCAATTGCCGAGAATCTTTTTGAATCCGAAATGTTTGGACATCGTCGTGGATCGTTTACGGGTGCCACGGATACGCAGACGGGTTATGTCCAGTCGGCGGATGGCGGGTCGCTGTTCCTTGACGAAATTGGCGATCTGCCTTTGGGCTCTCAGGCCAAAATCCTTCGCCTGCTTGAGCAAAAAACATACCTGCCTGTTGGGGAGAATCAGGAACGCGAAGCCAACGTACGAATCGTTGCAGCCACGAACCAACCCCTGCCCGCGCTCGTTCGCAAGGGGCTTTTTCGCGAGGATCTCTACTATCGGTTGAGTGTCTGTACCATTCATGTGCCACCGCTCCGCGAGCGGCAGGATGATATTCCCCTGTTGGCGTTATATTTTACGCTGCGATTTTCTGCTGAGATGTGCAAGAACGTTCACGGCATCACGGATGAGGCGCTCGAGCGGCTTACGGAATACGATTTCCCAGGAAATGTCAGAGAACTGCGCAACATCATCGAAAGCAGCGTGATCCGTTCACACAACAAGTCGATGTTGGATATTTCCGATTTTCCGGAAATATCTCAAACGTCGGACTTGGCTGGTGGGCCCATTGATTTCAGGGCATGGCCGGATGAGCGACTCAGCATGCCCGTCGTTGAGCGTATGCTCTACGTCGAGGTGCTTCAGCGCACAAACCGAAACGTGTCTGCTGCAGCGCGGTTGCTCGGCATGGATCGAAGTCGCTTTCGACGCCGTCTGACAGCCTTAAAGTTGTCGTAAACCGAATTGGTTGCATATGACCATTTAGCGTGGTCGTATATGACCATAGAGACGTTGTGGTGCTTTTCCGTTGCGTCATCATTTTACTCTGACCAACTTTTGTAAGTATTTGAAGATAAGTATTTTGGGAAAGATTTGGAAACACATTCTTTCCGAAAACGGCTGTTGGCACGGCGTGTGCATATACACAGGCAGACCGCGATTGGTTTGGTACGAAAGGGTCGCACGAATGTGATGAGCATGCGACACCCTATGAAATCTTACTGATTGCCGGCCGATTCCGTCTTGGTGTCGGGAGCAGGAGAGAGGTCGTTGCTCCCGACGCTGAGCGTTCTTCTCTTAGAATGTCTATTTTGAGCCCGAGCTATGAAGCATAACAATTTAGACCGGTTACTGATCGTCGAAGACGAGCCGTGCATACAGCGTCTTTATAGTGCACTGATCCATCTCCATTTCCCAGATATTGCCATCGAGGTTGTCTGCGATGGTTCAAGTGCTGTGTCGACTTTTGAGAAAACGCACCCGGGCACCATCTTGATGGACGCGAGTTTACCTGTTCTTGATGGCGTGACGACTTGTACGCAGTTGCAAACCCTGTGTCGCAAGTTGAATTGGGAGGTTCCTTCGTTGATTATCTGCAGCGGAACACTGTGTGAGAGCGACCGCCTTGTGGTTGATGCGATGCGTCCAACGCCGGCAGTGTTGCCAAAGCCGGTTCGCAACGATGATTTGCTTGTTGAACTCACGCGGGCGCTGCGTAAACCCAAAATGATCAAATGTCTCAACCCCTGAAAATGCTGGCAACGGATTTTGACGGAACGCTCATGACGCTTGGCGCTGAGCAGGCAGGGCCATCGCTCGAATCGTTTAAGGAGTGGGTGAGCGACATTCAGGTGAACAACGGCGTTTGGGTCGTTTGTACAGGGCGAGACTATTCCAGTTTTCGTCTCGCGTATCCCTTTTTGGAATGCCCTGAAATTATGCCCGATTTTTTAATCACACGTGGTGGGCGCGTTTTCGAGCGCAACGGCGTACGCTTTCGGTTTAAGGCGCTGATCTCATGGCGCGTTGTGGCCAAGCGTGGTCGTGCAAGTCGGAGGATTAAGCAGATCATGGGGCAATCGCGACGTGTGGTGGCCTCGGGTGTCGAGCCCATTGTCGCAGGGGAAGCAGGTGCGGGTCGTATTCGGCTTTGTATGGCAGACGCGGATGCTGCCAAGCGGATCGCCGGGCGAATGGACCGTTTCCAAAAGAAAGAAAATTTAGTGAGCGTATGCGTTGAAGGTGATCGCGTCGATGTTCGGCCGATTGCCCAGAGCAAAGGTATTGCGTTGGGGGAGCTGCAACGTCAGCTTGGCTTCGACGCGACACAAACGCTCGCGGTCGGGGATGGTTCCAACGATATCAGTATGTTTGACGAAAACCTGGCTCAGTGGACGGGCTGTCCCCAGAACGCAGGACACGCCGTGGTTCAGCGCATTGTGCAGCGGGGTGGCCATGTTGCCCTGAGCAAGGGCATCAGTGGTACGGTTGAGGTTTTAAACGCTTGCCTGCTTGGCGATGTCTCATCTGAACCGGTGCTGATTCCGACAATGGGGGGCGGAATGCCGTGTACAACGGATCTGCTTGCGCGCCGGATGACCTTTTCCCGTATTCGCGAAGCCTTTTTAGGGTTTGGCGTGTTGGCGACGACGTTATACGTCATTTATCGTCTATTGGCGCTATGAGCGATCTGGTGCGAGTGTCGATAATTCGACAACGCGAACAATGACGGGCGATTCTTGCGAATAAGCCGAGGGGGTTCGCTCCGCTTTGGCTTTGATGGTTAACTCGGAAACCCCCGCGTCAACGAGCGCGTTTTTGACCTTGGTGGCTTTTGCTCCTGCTTCCTGAAGCGTCGACGCGGCACCTGCGTCTTCGGTCATCAATGCGACGACTTCAATCTCGACTTGCATGTTCAAAAAGCGCGCCAGACCCTCGAGTTTGACCAAGTGGTCGCGAAGTGCTTCGAGGTCGCTTTTCAGAACGCGTGCTTTGGCCTTGTCGCCAGGCGTGTTGTCCAGAACCACGCCTTCGATTTGAGAGCGTGTTTGCCTAAATGATTTTTCTTTGAATTCCCAAACGAGTATTTCGTACTCACTGGTATCCACGTCGATGAGATCGCTGTCGTCGAAAGTCGACACACCCGGTAGTGCTTTGGATAGCAGGCTGGCTTCACGTATCCAATCACGTGGCGCGTCACCCGTAGCAATGAGAACGTTGCCGACGAGGGTGATCGAAACCGTTTCGGGTGGGTTGAGAGCCTCGTAAGCTCTGGCCAGAATGAAGTCTGCACTCAGCGCGTTGTATGCTTCCCATCTGAAATCAATGCGGTTTGTGTCGAGACCCGTCGTCGCCAGCGTCGCGCGGGGATTTGCGGATAGCGGATCACGCAGGCCGGTAAGTGAGTATTCCTTTCCACGGCGATAGACCTCTGAGACGATGATGCCGGGGGTCTGGTCAAGCGATTCAAAGTAGCGGCTCCAGCGCATTCGGTCACGTATGTCGAGTGTGACGAAGGTGCCCAAGCCAATGACCAGTAAGCTGGCAATGGTGATCAACAACGGCAGGCTCTTGCGGGGCTTGCGTCGTTCTTCGAGGAGGCATCCTTCGAGCATAGGCGTAACCGTCTCAAAGGGTCGGGAGTCTCCGGCATAAGCGGAAAGTTCTTTGGCGTATGTGAGGGAAATTTCTTCCAGCAATTGATCTAGGCGTGTGCGGTAATCGCGAGGTGCGTTTCCGCGAATGACGGCGGCGAGCAGCGCGTCCTGACCGCCATGGATCCATACCGTGAGCTCGCCGACTTCCATGGTCTTGAGTACATCTGCGTCCTGAGCGTCAAAGGCATCGCGCGCGAAATCCTGAATGGCTGTCAACATGCCGGAAACGAGGTCAGCGTGACCCTCTTCACCCTCTTCTGTGCTGACATGGTTGATGAGAAGGCCGGACTTCCTGTGAATCAGAAGCACTTGCTCGACACGATAAATCAACGTGTTGTAGAGTACGATTTCTGCAAACGAACGGCCGGAACGTGCTGCTTCAATGCGCCACCGCAGCCCTTCGCGTGACATGCTGTAATCCAGTGCGTCGTTGACTTGTTCTATCAGGTGACGAAAGGAGTCGGCAACGCTCTTGCGAATGGCGGGCCCAAGGCCCGGCATAATTGTGTCGGAGACCCATTTGGGGTCATTGCGAATGGTGTCGCGCACGACGGATTCAATCGTTGGCGCCAGCATGCGAACGATTTCAGGGTCCAATACGCTTTCGGAGGACGCCTGTTCTCTATTCTTTTCAGGATCTATGGTCGGAGGATCTGGTTTCGTTTGCATAGTGTGCTTCTCGAAAAAAAGCGCGTCATGGCGCGCCGTGGCGACGAGCTTTTGAGCAAATGTATTATCAAAGTGCTGGATTTACAACAGAAACGTGTCAGTATCGTGATTGCTGTTCGGCAGGCTGGCGCGTGCTTTTTATCACAGGCCCGATTGGCCGATGTCGAAGATTGATTTGAAGTCAGGTCTGATTGTTGAAAAGTTTTTTTACATGGTTGGGTCGAATTACGGGCTCAGGGATCTATGCGGCAGTTCTTGTCGTTGCCGCAGGACTCATCGTTGCGGCTATCGTATTGTCATCCTCGATTCTTGGACTGGCAGAAGGGCGCGGCGTTTCGAATCAGTCAGGGCCTTGGCTGCAGCGCTACGCCGCCTTTCTTGATCAGCGCATCATACGTCCCTTTAAGCGCGACTCGGTCACCCTGCAACAACAGGTCGACGACGTGTCTCCAGCGGGCGCTGCTCGTCAGGCGCGCCCGGACGATGTGTCGGCGGAGCCAAAACTGAAAAACGCCGCAACGCGTAAGTTTGGGCGACCCCTTCTGGCCAAGGCCGGACGAGCCACACGTCGCGCACCTGAGGCTGGCTCTCAAATTCTTGCCGGGTTGCCGCTTATTTTTAGTGAGTCTTGCGGGGTCGATCAGAAGCCGTTCGACTTCGAGGCACGGGGAGCCGGATTCTCAGTTCATTTTCGAGAGCGCGAGGCGGTGATTGAAGTGTCGCATGCGGTCAAGCCCAGCGATTCTGAAAATGCCGAAACTCTCGCGTCGCGAAAGGAAACCGTTCGCATGGTGTTCGCGGGCAGTTCGGACGTGCCGCCGAAGGCATTGGGGCGTTCGGCGGGGGAATATCACTACCTGTTGGGATTGCGTTCCGGGCAATGGGTGACGCATGCGCCAGCGTTTCCGGCGATCATCTATGAAGATCTTTATCCGGATACGGACCTCGTGTTTTATGGCACGCGTGAGCGTCTTGAGTACGTCTTTTTGTTAGGGCCTGATGCGGACCCCGATGCAATCGCGTTGAAATTCCCGTCGAATACGGTGCTGCCGACACGTGAGAACAACGTGCTTCATTTGCCCATGTCGTGCGGCGAAATCATGCAAAATCAACCGCTCGTATTCCATACGCAAGGGCAGGAAACGTCCCGTGTCATCATGCAATTTCTCGCCGACAAGGAGACGACCCGTGTTGCGGAGGTGCCGGGTGGTAAGGCAGCTTCGTCGACCTTGTCGGGTACCATTGATTTAGCATCCTATTTGGGTGGAAACGGATCGGAGCAGATTTTCGATTTGGTTTTCGATGGAAAAGGGAACATTTTTGTCATTGGCGAAACAACGTCACCTAACTTTTCTGCCGATCCTGAGCGTGTGCCCGGAGATTCGGACAATGTGGCGGCGTTTGTGACCAAAGTTCGATTGGCCGATAGCATGCACATGTTTACGACGTTTATCGGCGGCCGTTCTCAGGATCGTGCCCTGGCCGGTGCTGTTGATGCTGATGGGCAGCTCCATATTTGCGGTGAAACGCGCTCCTCTGATTTCCCTGTTGATACGCGCTATAATACATCGAGCGCGAATAGCGCTTGGGACGGTTGGGTCGCGCAGGTTGATCCCGATGGGTCGGGTTTCACGCATCTGCGCCGACTGGGGGGGCGCAACGATGACCGTTGTTTCGATCTTGCCGTTGGCGATGACGGGACGATTTGGGTGGCCGGTGAAACAGAGTCCGACATCATAGATGGAACACCATTGGCGACAGATGCACGTGCTACCCTAGGCGGCTACGACGCGTTTGCCGTTCGCCTCCAAAATGGCGACTACGCAGAAGCGTCAGGGTTGCGATTTGGCGGTACTGACGATGATCAGGCCTTGGGCATTGCCGTTTCGTCGAGCAATGCCGTTTATGTTGTTGGACAGACTACATCTGTCAATTTTCCTTCGTCCGCCCTTGGTAATCCGACCTATCAGGGGCAGGGCGATGCCTACGTGACTAAAATTCTGGCGGACGATGACGGATTGCGTATCACAGATCGCTTTCGTTTCGGCGGACGTAACACGGATGTCGCGACCGCCGTTGCGGTGTCCGCCGCGGGAACGGTGGCGGTCGTTGGCCGTACGGCTTCGGCTGACATGACCGCTTTGAATGCCGTTCAGGAGGTGCACGGCGGCGGAAAATGGGATGGATTCCTTGCAACGCTTTCGGGCACGGAAGTCCTTTCATTTAGCTATTTTGGCGGTTCTGGTATGGATCTTATTCACGCCGTTGACATCGACCCGTCGGGGAATGTGGTGATTGCCGGTGCTTCGAATTCAACGAACTTACCTGCAGGCGGAACGGTACAGTCCCAGCACGCGGGTGGCGTTTGGGACGGATTTGTGGCCCGTTTCGTAGGACGTTTGCCCTCGCTTGACTGGTGCACGTATATCGGTGGCACCAGCGCAGATCAGCTGTATACGGTGAAGTTTGACGGCGGACGCAATATCGTTGTGGGTGGGGCCACGTCATCCACGGAAATGCCCATGCCGAATGCTCTACAGCAGGTGTACAACGGTGGTGGTCTGGATGCCTTATTCATGCGCTTTCCAATGGGACCATCTCCGCATGAGTTGATGCTTGTTCGTGGTGGTGGCCAGCCTATGGGGCCGGCCTACGACTATTTTATGGGCCGCTTTGAAGTAACCTGTCATGCGTACGCTCGATTCCTGAACGACGCCGAAGCCAATGTAAACAATGTGCGCGGCGCCAATATGTTTTTCGATGAAGATGGCAATGTCTGGATGAGCCCCGAACGCCATCAGAACCGCCACGAATTGTTTACATTGTGGGACAGTCATCTTGTTTATCGTGTAGAAAAGCCGGTCGGCGACCGTTACGGTGTTTCGGACCTTGTGCCGGCACGTGGCATGCGCTTCGATGCGCATCCAATCACCGGTGTGTCTTGGTTTGGCGCGCTCAAGTACTGCAACTGGTTGACGATTGAAGCGGGGCGATCCATTTCCCAACGATGTTACACAGAGGGAAGGGAGCCATCGGGTTGGCGACCTGTGACCGCGAGACGCTGGCAGAGTGGCCGCTTTGATGTGCCGGAGCGTGAAGCCTGGCTGGCTAAGAAAGGATTTCGGTTGCCAATGGATGGGGCGCATGGGTTGATCAGCAATGCGGGGCCCTACAATGAATTTTACAAGGCCGCCAGCTGGACGGGTGGCAGTAATTCCGTCTTTGGCTTTGGACGGAATTCGTTTAAACCGGGTGACGCGAATTACCTGGATCACGGCGTCGTTCGTGTGACCGAAACCACGCCGGTCGGTTACTTCGATGTTCCCGGCGGGTCAACGCTTGGTGAGGGTCATGGAAATCAGAACCGTTATGGAATTGCAGACCTGAGTGGCAATGTGAGTGAGTGGCTGAGTGACCTGGGCGGCACCAATGCACCCATGTCGCGCGCCTCGTATGGTGGCTCCTACATGTATACGTTGCCACGTATCTCAGACCGCTTCTTTGTGCACCCTCATTTTACCGATCCGTTTCGCGGTTTTCGTCTCGCCAGTACGTTCAGGGAGCCTACCCTGACGGCGGTCAGGGTGCCGATGCGCATTTGCGTCTGTGAGTAGCGCCAAGCATAGGGTCGCAATGATAAATGCCAAAACGCGCAATCACGTTGCGTCGGTGAACCACGTCTTGATGTTCGCGGCGGTGTTGGGCGTCGGTGCGCTGAGCGTATCGCGGGTGCAGGCGGCGGGAAACCACGTGCTGCTGCGCGCGCCTCAACTCGGTGGTGCGGCAACATATGAGGTGGTTTCCAAGCAGGCATATCCTGCGCGTCTCAAAGAATCACGTCTGCTTGATCAGGCCGTCAAGCAGGCCTACAAGGACGTCAGGTCGGATTGGGTTGAGGAGCGCCAGAAAAAGAAGAAGGCCGCCATTCAAAAAAATCGTGATGCAACACGGTCTAATCGAAATTATTCCGAAACGACGCGTCGGCGCGACAGCCGAGATTCCATCCATGTCGGAAGTTTTCCTTTACAGCAACCGGAGAGTATGGTTATCCGTTCTCTCGGGAGTTTTCCGACGCCCGCGCACGCCGAATCGCGCAAAGCCTATATGCAACGGCGTGACGCCATGGGGTCGAAATCGCTTAGCTCGGGCAATGCGCTCCCAAGCCGCCTGGCGCGACCTGTGAAAAATTTTTCCAGCAGTCGAGATTCTGACCGGGATCTGAAGACGCTCGAAAAAGAGGTCGCTGATCGTGTTAAGGCGCTTCTTGCAGAGATGCAATCTGGCGTGGGCGATTCCACTGCGTCCAAACTTAGTGGGTCGCGTCTTGCGCGACCTAACGAAAAAGACGCCGACGCGAAGCGTCTGGGCAGCGGTGGGCCGAGTCTGGGGTCGGGCATAGGACGTTCGCTTGGCAAAGAAAAATGAATCGATGTTCAGCCAAAAATCAGGAGCGTCGTCGTCGTGTACGCATGACGATCACAGCCAGGCACAAGCCGAAGGCTGACAGCGCGCTCACGCTACGCCCAACGGTGTCCATGGTCGTGCTGCCATAGTATAGCGTTACCTCTTCGTCGGTAGGGTAAATGAGCATGAACGAAGGGGACACGCGGTAAATCTTCTCGGCACCTGTGACTTTCCAGTTCGGGTAGTAGCTGATCTTAATCAAGTGCGGCAACCCTATACTATCTGTTCGAAATCTGAGTTTGGAACCATTGGCTTCGATTTTCTCGTCCGTGGGACCAACGCCGCGAGACAGAATAGGGGATAGCGCCCATTCTGGAATCGCGACGGGCTCACGGGACTCACTGAATGCGATATCGGAGTAGGGGGTGCCATTCGTGTCGGTCAGACGAATATGGAAATACTGTTCGTAGCTTTTCTGGCTGGATTGCACTAAGAGCCGATTTCGGCCTTGGCGTAACGCAACCGTCAACGTGCTGAAGGTGTCGCTGCGTTCACGGCTGTCTTTAATACACGCGCCGTTGAGCCAGAGCTTCAGTCCGTCGTCGTGAGCGCTTTGCAGCTGAGCTGTACGCGCAGCAGGTGAAAAAATATTTGCAAAACACAACGTTTCGATGTTTTCCGGTGTGCGATAGGTTTTGCCGGGATAGATGGGGCTCTGCGTCAGTAATGGCGTCCAATCGCATCCTGCAGTGGTGTCGCCAGAAATGGGATCCAGTGCGGATCCGTCGAGTGATTGGGGCAGACTGTTTTCCGTGAAGGGGCCGGCGTGCAGCCACGTATTGATGTCGCCGTTGCGCGACAAGGTACCGGAAAGCCGTAGAAATTCTGATTCCGACATGACCATTCCTTCCGGACCGGTTGTTGGATCCGTGGGCGGCACAAAAATCACCGGCTGTTGCAGCAACGCATCACAATAGAGCCATTCAAGGCTCATGGCCTCGGGGCGATCGGTCTGTACGGTCATCGGCTGATAGGGAGGAATGACGACGTGACTACCGTCGTGCGTGTTAAGTTCAAATAAGGACCAAGGGCCCGCGCTGTCCTTCCAGTCCCATTGTGGCGAGGCCTGTAAGGCGGCTTTCGTAAAACGCCCGCGTGCAATGAAGTGTTTGGTGTTGAGTAGTTCGAGATGGGCCGTCGCGCGTTGCATGTCAAAGTGTGTCGGTGTCATCATGGCCGGATAACCGCTGCAGCGTGAGGACGCTTCGCATCGCGCATAAAATGCGTGATACGCCATGGGTGACGAATTCACGATGCCGCCTTCGATGATGTTTTTGTTGATCAAGTGCGGTACCAGTTCGAAAATGCGCGGTGATCCCATGGCGTCATTTTGCGGCGTGGCGTCGTTTGCCAGTCGGCCAGGCGTGTCGTTCAGTGGCATAACCAAGTTCTTAAATGCCTCGTATCCCTGGCTGTGCTCGAGACCGCCGTAGTTCTGAATGGCCCACGTCCGAATCGGTGGCGGGTTGTTGCGGCCGGGGTGTTGTGAACTGGTGATGAAGAGTAGCGATGCTAGCATGAGTGCGGCGACGACGGGCGTTCCGCCGGGGCGTTCATGCAGGACATGCCCAAGCGCAACGACTGCTGTTGCTAGAAGTCCGAATAGAACGAAGGGCCAGAGGCGAATGTTGACAAACACGCCCGAGATTGTGTTGCCCCAGTGAAATAAGAGCACGGCGCAAATACTAAACCACAGTAGCAGCGCGGCGACCGTGTGGCGTTTGCAAAGCGCTAGGAAAAGCGACGCGACGCTCAATGGCATCACAAACCAGATGTAGGTCGGCAGGGAAGATAAGAGCGACACATTCCAGTTCGAACCGTAGGTGATGCTGTAGGCATGTTTTTCGAGTAACGGAAACAGCCACCATGCTGTCAGGAGAACACTAGCCACAGCGTTGATGCCTAACGCGCGAAAGGCGGGTTTACGTTGCCCGCTTTGCATGAAGCACGGTAGGGCGATAAGTGCTAGCGCCGTCATCAGAGATGTAAAAAAGTGCGTTAGCAATAGCAGGGCGAAGGTCAGGATGGCGGCGAGGGAGGGGCGTCCGCGACGCGCGTCGTTCCACCAAATGGCCATCGTCGGTAGCATCAACGCGAAGCCGAGCGCGTTCGCGCTCATGCCAGCGAGCGTGCTGTAAATATTGGCACCCCACATGGCATGCGCGTCAACGAAGAGAAATAGGTGACTCGCGATCGCAAGGAGAATAGGTGTGGGGCGTGGCAATCGAAACATGCGTGCCGCTGCGTAGGCCGCGAAAGGAAGTGAATAAACGCCCAGGACGGACACGAGTTTAAAGGCAATGTTGTGTGGGGCCAAAAGGCCGAGAAGCGCGATCAATATGTAGGGTAATGGGAAGTAAAATTGAAACATTGGAAAGCCGCACCACCAGCCTGGTGCCCAGGAGACGACTTTGCCTTGCTCGAGCAGGGATTGGCGAAGGTGGCTGGCTAAATAGTTGTGGGCAGGCGTGTCGCCCCCGACGGTGACGGTATTCGTCAGTAAAAGATCAATGGGTAGATAACGACTTGTAACGGCGGTTAGAATAAGCAGTACAAGGATGTCCAGAAGGGTGGCCTTGGATGGTAGTTTGCGTTTTAGCATGACCTTGGGTTCTGCGGGTTGAAAAGACTAGCGGGGCAGGAAGCTGATTCCGTTTGGCATCGGAGCAATGTTGAAGAACGCGGCGAGGGTTTGTGCGACATCATAGAACCCCTTGCGAATGCCAAGGTTGTGATCGACGAGGTTAGGATGTTGAACAAGTAAAGGGACAAACTCGCGGGTATGATCCGTACCTTTGAAGGTTGGGTCGTTTCCGTGATCTGCTGTGATGATGAGTAGATCGTCCGCTGACAAGCGGGACAGTAGTTGCGCAAGGTAAGCGTCCGTTGCTTCTAGGCAGCGGGCGTATCCGTTCGGGTCGCGGCGATGGCCGTAAAGCATGTCAAAATCGATCAAGTTGACGAAAATGAAACCACCCTGATTTTTATCAATAAGGTCGTCGAGGGCCTGCATTGCATCTGGATTATTTTCGACGTGGCGTTTTTGGGTCATGCCGCGATGCGCAAAGATGTCATCCAGTTTGCCGACGGTCGTCACGGCGATGCCTGCCTCGCTCAAGCGGTCAAGGATGGTGGGTTCGGGGGGGGTAAAGCTGAAATCGCGTCGATTCTGTGTTCGGACGAAGTTGCCCGGTGTACCTGTAAAGGGCCGTGCGATCACGCGTCCCACGGGGTAGTTGTCGCACTGTTTGCGAACGACCTCGCATGCGCCATAGAGTTCCTGGAGCGGTACGACATCGTCGTGCGCTGCGATTTGAACGACGGAATCGGCACTGGTATAGACAATCCAGCTGCCGTCACGCAAGTGCTCCTCGCCGAGCGAATCAATAATGGCGGTGCCGCTCGCTGCGAAGTTTCCGATGGTTGCACGTCCCGTCGCGTCGCTCAGTTTGGTCAGCAGCTCAGGAGGGAAGCTGGGGTGGGTTTGCCGAAAGACATGAAATCCATCTGAAAGATTGAGCCCGGCAATTTCCCAGTGGCCTGTCGTTGTGTCTTTGCCGCGAGAAACTTCCTGCATGGCGCCAAAAGCGCAAATCGGGTTTTCAACGGCGCTGACGCCAGCAATGGGTTTTGACTTAGGTAAAAGTGGGGGAATGCATCCGAGGCCGAGCGCCTCGAATGTGGGTAGGCTAAAGCCGCAAGCGGATGTGTGTTGTAACGTGTATGCACCACAGTCGTCATACGTGGCCGCGTCCGGCGCTTCGCCGATGCCAACGGAGTCGAGTACGATGACGATGGCGCGTCGCTCGCTCACAGGGTTTCTTCGTCGACCATGGGCCTGCGGAGGTCCGTAAAGTCCGCCTGAGCCAGTACGTAGCTGCGCCACGCTTCGAAGACTTGTGCGCTACGGTACTGGGCGAGCGTGCGCTGAACTTGCGGGGTGAATGCGAATGAATCTTGAGCCGTCCCAGCGCGACGATTGGTCAAACGTGCAACCAATACTCCGCCGTCCACTTCAATCGGGCTCGAGATTTGACCCGGCGCCAACTCTGGGGCGACAGCGCTCAGGTCGTCGACGTGGTTGACTTGATTCGTGCCGAAAGAACTAAAGACGGAAAAATTTCCCGTTTCATTTACTTCAACCTTGTGACTTGCCAACAGCGCGCCAAGGGTTGCGTTCGTATCAGCGTTGGCTGCGGCTCGGGCTGTTTCGGCAATAGCTCCCACGTTTTTGATGAACGCTTTGTGTTCCGCAGCGGCTTGAGCGAGGGGAATGACGGCATCACTGACGGACTCGTAGGCGGGAATATAAGATTCCTTTTCGCTCTCGAAGGCGAGGACGTAGGCCGCGTTGGTTCCCAGCACAACGTCACTGTATTTTGCGGTCGGGTCATTCGGGATCAGGGCGAACGCTGCGTCGTTAAATTTGTTGCCTGCATCTTCGACGCCATCGACGGAGTCATCGATTGAAAATGGTTCCGTGGTAACGCTTTTCAGCTCCTTGTCTTCGGCCAGCCGTGTTTCAAAGGATGGTGCTTTGCTGCGTCCCTCAGGCAACAGGCTATAGACGAAATCTTCCGCAGCATTACGTGCGGAGATAATTTCCAGATCGTCGCTCAACAGCGCGATAATGTCATCACGAACCTCGTCGAGTGTCCTGTATTCTTCAAGGATGTTGGTTGAATTCTCGACCTTGAAGTCGTCAAGGTGGTCATCGTAGTACAGGGATAGCTGTTCCTCGCTGGGCGCGTTGGTGGTTGCGTAGTTCGCAAAGGGGAAGGCGACGTATTGCACGCTGATACGTTTTGGCTCGCGAAAGAGTTCGTTGTTTTCCGTGAAGAACGCTTCGTGCTCACCGTTGGTCAGCAGCGTCTCGGGTGTGAAGGTTTTCGCGTCGAGTAGGGCGTATTCCATCTTAAACTGATCGGTGAGGTCGCGCACCTTGGTGTTGATTTCGAAAGGGGAGGTCCAGACCATGCTGCCCATTGTGCTGTATAGCTTTTCGATCGTCAGGTTTTCCTGTTGAAAGCGTTCGAAAGTGCCTGTGTCGACGCCGAGTCGTGTGCCGATGATGCGCGCGTACTGGTCGCGGTTAAAGGTTCCTTCAACCGCGAAGCTTGGGCTTTGACGAATGAGCGCACCCACTTCATGAAGCGGTGTGACAACGTCCATGGCCTCTGCCAGTTTGAGGATGGCAATTCTTTTCCAAGCACTATCTTCGAGTTGCTGCTGCTCTTCGTCTGTCATGTTGCGTTTGGGTTCGAGGCCCTGCTCGAAAAGCATGGCGAGTCGGAAGTCGATAGATTTGACTTCTTCCCCAAATAGGGTTGCCACCGCACCTGCGGGGTTCTTGCTGCAGCCGCTGGAGACGGCACTGTAGGAGAACACGAAAGAAATACAGACGATAAATGCAACCGCTCCCCATATGAACTTGTTGCGAATCATCTTGTTGAATTTTGTTATTAGCATTTTTGTTTGATCTTTGTGGGATTAAAAAAAAGGTGCATCCTAAACAGCTTGTTCAGGATGCACAGAGTGACTTGGTAAGTGTTCGTTTGAGTCGTTTTTAACAGTTGAGTTATTTTTTTCCGGTCGCGGTAGGCAGTGGCTTTACGTCGTCTTCCGGCTTGCGAATGGTGCCTGGGTTTGTGTCGGTTAACAGCACAATGATCTCTTCCGGTTCAACATCTTCATCCCCCGGTGGATCTTCGACAGGTTCTTTTTCGTCACTTGGATCTGGAACCGGCTTCTCCCCTTCATCGCCACCAAAGACGAGGTCGAAGGTTTTTTCATCGAGAACACGCTTCGCTTCGTTGATGCTGTCGTAGGTGTACGTGTCGGCTCGGACGATATTGTTGTCCTTATCAATTTCCATGACCGTCACGATGATCGATTCGGCCGTGGCTGATTTTTTGCGTAGGATTTTGATGACGCGGCCTTCGGTCATTTCGACGATACGTGGCGTCTGCGTTTCGTCCAAGACCGTAAGGCCAAATTCGCCGGAAAAGCAGCGTAGACGCAGGAAGGTGAGGTTAACGTTGCCCGCGATGGATACGCCGGAGCCTTCGGGGAGTGTTTCGATCGTGTAGTCGGGTCCGGCAAGGTTGCCTTCGCCTGATTTGACCGTGATGGCCAAGACGCGCAATTCTGATTCGGTCGCTGTCTCAATGGTGTATTCGCCGGCTTTGACCGCCAGTACGTATCCGCCACGCCAAAGGACTTCCAGCTTGCCGCCAGAGGTTTCGAAGTTTTCAGCAACAGTGATATCGGCGCGTCCAGCGATAAAGGACATGACGATGTGGTTGTTGGTGTCGCTTTCGGAATAAAACTTAACCGTACTCTCTGCGGAGAGGCTGCAGGAAGTTCCGTCGCCCAGTGTTACTTTTGCCGTCGCGCCTTCGGCTGTCTGGAAAATTGTTCCATATGGGTATGCGCGGCCATCTTCGGCTGCTAAATAGGTTCCCGAACCTGGAAGTTTGACCATGACTTGGCCTTGGATGTTCGAGAGTTGAACTGCTGGGTCAAACGTGGCCCCCAGTGTTGAAAGCGTCGTGACGCCCATTATACCGCATAAAATAGCGCTTAGCACGTTCGTGTTCATTGATAAATCCTTCCTACTTATCACTTAATGAAATGCGTTTTTATTAGAAGACAGCACTACAGTAGCTTGGATGCCCAGCGGGGGTCAAGTTGTATCATTGCTCAATTTTGCCTGCCTGAAGTGCAATGTGTAACGCACGGTTCGCGACTGGCAGAGATGCGCGGACGTATGGCGGAGAAGGCCGCGGGACCCGGGTGAGCCCGAAGGGCGCATCGGGAAGGCCTTCGGAGGCTCCCTCATGGGCGAAATTCCCGAAAATGAAGTGCCCCATGGGCCTGATTCTGATTTTCCTGAGTTCCCAAACAAAAAGAAACTCAGGAGGCCCATGGAACAGAGTAACAATGTCAGAAAATGCGGCGGAGGAAAACATTTCACATCCGAAGAGCGAATCCGTCTTGAAACGCTTGACCGGACACTCTATCCGGGAAAGAAGAACCCAAATTTCTCCGAGCTCGGCAGACGGTTGGGCAGGCACCGTACGTCCGTCAGCCGAGAGTACCGGCGAGGAACTGTGATGAACAAGAACACGCAACTTGAGGAGTTTCAGGTCTACTCCGCGGCCAAGGGAGGGGCGGTCGCACGTAAGGCTGCCCTCGACAAAGGACCGCGCGGGAAACTGACCAACAGGATCGCGGCCGACATCTCTGGTCTTATCATCAAGGAGAAACTCTCGCCCTATGCCGCGTTGGTCAGGTTGCGTAAATCAGCCCAACACGCATGGCTGCCCTGCGAACGAACGGTGTACTCCGCCATCGACGCCGGCCTCTTGGGTGTCTCAAGGCCGCAGCTGCCCTACAAGCGCGCCGCACAAAACCTCGGAAGAAGACGGGGCGGCGAATGGCTTACACCAACGCCAGCGGGCGCTCCGTCACCGAACGCCCACCCGATGCCGAAGACAGGAAACAGTACGGTCACTGGGAGATGGATACCGTTGTCGGAGGAACCGGCACCTCACCGGCATGCATCCTTATCCTTACCGAACGAATGTCTCGCAGGGAAATCATCCGTAAGATCCCCGCAAGGACTCAAGATGCAGTCAAGCCCGCACTCGACCGCTTGGAACGCGGATCCGACAGTATCTTTGCAACCATGAAATCACTCACCTGCGACAACGGATGCGAATTCCTCAATTCCGAATCCATTGAACGCTCGGCCCTCCGCAGAGGGAACCGATGCGCACTCTTCTTCGCGCACCCCTACACGTCCACTGAACGCGGTTCGAGCGAAAACGCCAATCGTATCGTGCGACGCTTTATCCCCAAAGGCTCCGATATATCTGCGTTCTCGAAGAAAAATATCCAGAAAATGGAGGACTGGATCAACGCACTTCTTCGCAAAATCCTCGACGACCTGTCCGCTGACGAAAAGTCGAAGAATACTTCAAGGAGAACGCAGCATGAGAATCATCGACCCATTACGCCGGCTCCGTGCGTTTAACATTGCAAGTCAGGCATTGTGCAATTTTGCTTGATTTGTGTATGTAGAATTTCCTAGTCTTGCAATTTTGCATTTTGGGAACGTGTGTTCGCTTCCAAAACAGGTTTGTACGCGATAACGAGTTTACAACGTATGCAACCCGCATCCCGTATCGAAAACGAGTAAGATATGACCAAAAAGAGAGCTACAGTCGCCGCCCGTACAAAAGCAACACCTACCAAGAAAATGGCAGCAAAGTCCATTACTTTGAAAAAAACGTCCTCCGCCTCTCGGAAAACGACCAAAGCCAGTTCTGCCAAGGTCGCGAAAAAGACAGCCAAGAAGACGAGTTCGCCCGCCAGTAAGAAGAAGGTCGCAAAGCAGTCCTCAACGAAAACCGCAAAAGCGGCGGCTCCGAAACGAAAACCAGCATCCGCGAAGTCTGCACCCAAAAAAGGGACGTCCAAATCCGTCGCTAATAAACCGAAGGCGAAAGCAAACGTCGTAACGAAGGCAAAGGCGAAGACTCCGGTAAAGAAGGTCGCGCCTGCAAAGAAGGCGGGCGCAACGAAAGCGGCACCCGCTTCCCAAAAAGCTGAAAAGGCGAAAAAACCCCGTAAGCTAAGTAAAAAAGCGTCCAAGGCGCTTGAAGATCAGGTGCGCGAAGCCAGTAAAAAGGCGGGTGATGGCACGTTGACGCTTGAAGAGCGTGAACAGCGTAATGAGAAGTTGCGTGAGTTGCTCAAGATGGCTGAATCGCAGGGCTATCTGACTTTCGACGATATTAATGAGATCATTCCAGATAATGTCATTCGTGCTGAAGAGCTCGAATCCTATTTGGTCATGCTGCGCGGCATGGACGTCGAAATCATTGAATCCTCGGATGTGGACCGTTACAAAAAGAAAGCTGTATCCGAGAAGCGTAATGCGCGTGAAGCGAAGCTCGACTTTTTTGATGATCCCATTCGCATGTACCTGCATCAGATGGGGCAGGTGCCGCTTTTGACGCGTGAGCAGGAAGTTGAAATTTGCAAACGCATTGAAGAGGCCGAAATCGCCAGCCGTGAGTTGTTCAACCAGTTTGGTTTTGCCACGCAAATGTATTTGGATCTGGCGGGTCGACTCGAAGAAGGCAGCGAGCGTTTCGACCGCGTTGTCATTGATAAGTACGTCGACAGTCGCGAGCAGTACATGGCCATTCTTGGCCGGCTTAAGAAGAATATTCAGCGCAAGAACGACCGCATGGTCGAGATTTACGCTTTGCTCGGTAAAAAGTCCCTGAAACAGGCCGACCGTGATAAGCATTTGAAGGCGCTCGACCGGACCCGTAAGAGCATCGCCGACTTATATGACAACCTTCACTTTAAGCAGAAGGTCATTGAGACCATGGCGGGCGAAGCAGAGGAGCGCTACGAGGAATTTCAAGCGCACACCGAGAATGTGAAGAGCATGCAACGTGGCCGTAAAAGCCGCAAGCGCGAAGAATCTCTCGCCGAATCGGAAGTGCGTATTGGTGAAATTCAAGACATGGCTTTGATGCACGATCACGAGGTGGGTGACAAATTTTCCGAGCTTCATACGGCCATGAGTAAAGGGCAAAAAGCGCGTACGGAAATGGTTGAGGCTAACTTGCGCCTCGTCATCAGCATTGTTAAGAAGTACATGAACCGCGGCCTCTCCTTTCTGGATTTGATTCAGGAAGGTAACACCGGCCTGATGAAAGCTGTTGAGAAATTCGAATATCGCCGCGGTTATAAGTTCAGCACCTACGCGACATGGTGGATTCGTCAGGCGGCGACCCGCGCCATCGCGGATCAGGCGCGAACGATCCGAATTCCAGTACATATGATCGAGACGATCAATAAGTTGCTACGTATTCAAAAGAAGCTGGTTCAGGAACTGGGTCGCGAGCCCACGGCCGAAGAAGCGGCTGAAGAAATGGAGATGCCTGTTGAGCGTGTCCGTGCCGTCTATAAAATGGCGCAGCAACCCATCTCGCTACAAAGCCCCGTGGGCGACGGCGATGATGCACATTTTGGTGATTTCATTGAGGATAAATCGGCTGAGAACCCGTCTGAAATGACGGCCTTTGGGATGTTGCGGGACCGTCTGAAGGACGTTCTGGAAACACTCACGGACCGCGAGAAGGCAGTTCTTGATTATCGATTTGGCCTCACTGATGGTTATTCCCGTACGCTCGAAGAGGTCGGGAAGCAATTCAACGTGACACGTGAGCGCATTCGGCAGATTGAGGCCAAAGCACTGCGCAAGCTCCGTCACCCCACGCGTCTCCGGAAGCTTGAAGGCTTCCTGGAGGTACGCTAAGACGCCAGTCAATCCTACGCACTCCGACTGGCAGGAACCGAAAGACACATAAAAGGAAGGTACGCATATGTATTCCGATGTAACCAGCATCACTAACGCAACTGTAACCAGCATCACTACCGCAACCTCACTCATCGCGCTTTTTTCGCTGATGTGGTTTGTAGTCGGCATCGTTATTGGACGCCTCGTTCCCGGCGGCATTCGCACTAAATCGCCATCTGGCAATCGTGGTTCTGCTAGCAGTGGAGGGCGTTCCAGTTCTTCCGGGTTGCGCACCACCACCACCCGTGGTGCCAATCGCAATGGCAACCGTGGCGGTGGACGCACGTCGTCGCAAGGTTCGCGAGACGGCAAGAGTGGCCTGAAAGGCGCGGTGGAACTCTATGTCGGCAACTTGCCGTACAGCACATCGAAGAAAGATCTCACCACGATCTTTTCAGAATATGGCACGGTCGTGTCTGTGCGAATGATTGAAAACCGCTCAAACGGAAAACCAAAAGGTTTCGGTTTTGTTGAGCTGGAAAATCAATCACAGGCAGAAAAGGCAATTAAAGGTTTGAGCGGCACGAAAATCGAAGAACGTGCCATCGTCGTCAGCGAAGCAAAATCGCGCGAACGAAACGACTAAGTTATCTACGTTGCGTCTCTGCGCCGCTTCAATCAGCTGGCGCAGAGGCAGACGTGGTGCCCTGCGGCAGGATTAATCCTGCTGCCACCTCTTTCGCTTTGTCCTTTCCGACAATGCGCGCTATCAGCGCCAGAGCGAATTCCATCGTTGTGCCGGGTCCTTGACTTGTAATGATGTTGCCATCTGTTTCGACACGTGCGTTCGTCGTGATGGCCTGTGTGATCTTTTCGCGGACGCCTGGATGGCTGGTGACGCGCTTTCCCGATATGACGCCTGCAGCTTGAAGCACTTGGGGCGCGGCACAGATCGCCGCCACTACTTTGCCGTCATCCACATATTGGCGCACGCTTTGTAATACACCCTCATGACACATCAGCGCGTCTGTGCCGTCGTTACCGCCGGGTAGAACCAGAACGTCGAATGCGCGAGGGTCAATGTCGTCCCAGAGCGCATCCGCGAGGAGGCGAACATGACGAGATGCGGTTATCGTTGCCGAGCCAATGGATGCGCTCGTTACCTCGATGCCCGCGCGTCTGAGGCAATCGATGATGATAACGACTTCCATTTCTTCGCTACCGTCAGCGATTGGGACGAGAGCTTTTTGCATGCTGGCGACCTTTCGGCTATAATCTGAATATATATTAAGTAGGCCCTAGTATGGGACCTTACTTTAGGATACCACAAACAGGATTTTCCTGTCGAAAAGAGGCTTTTATGGTTTGGATATTTATTGGATTACTCTGTGTTCCAGTGCTGGAGGCGGTTGTCATTATTAAGCTGGCCGATGCCGTGGGTTGGTTTGACGCCTTGATGCTGATTTTTGTGACTGGCGTTATCGGTATCACAATGGCACGCACGCAAGGGTTCGTCGTTGTGCAGCAGATCCGCCTGGATTTTGCGGCTGGGCGAATGCCCGCGCCCCGTCTCATGGATGGTGTAATGATTTTGCTGGCAGGCGCACTGCTTGTTACGCCGGGTCTTATTACCGACGTTGTTGGATTTGCGTTGTTAATCCCCGCGGTACGTCATCTCATTCGCATGTGGATGCGCGCGCGCCTCGAAAAATGGATCACAGAGGGCGGACCCAATATCAAGGTACGGCGTTTTTAGTAGCGCTGACGTGGCCTTCAGCAAGCTGCGGTTGCGTCGATAAATACGCACATTTTCGCGTATTGCTTGTCTAGAACCGCGTTATAGCCTAATTTCCCTTCGTTGATTTAATGAAATTGAGAAGGACTTGACCATGTTTAGTGTACTACAGGATGCGCCCGAGGATCCCATTCTGGGACTCGCCGAAGCGTTTGGGCGGGATGAAAATCCCGAGAAGATTAATCTGGGTGTGGGTGTCTATAAGGACGCCGATGGCAAAACGCCAATACAAGCATCCGTCAGAGCAGCCGAGCAGCGACTGCTCGAAAAGCAGACAACCAAAAGTTATCTGCCGATGCAGGGCGCCCCTGAATATGGGCGTATCGTTCGCGAATTGTTGTTCGGTACCGACCATGCCGTGCTGCAGGCATCGCGAGCGTACACGGCCCATACGCCCGGCGGCACGGGTGCTTTGCGCGTTGTGGGCGACTTCTTGCATAAAGCCTATCCGGCGGCCAGGCTCTGGCTTCCAGCACCGACGTGGGCCAACCATCCGAGTATTTTCAAGGCCGCGGGTGTTGAAACGGCATCGTATGCGTATTTTGACGCCGGCCTGAATGGAATCGACATTGATGCCATGTTGGCGAGCCTGAAGACCATTCCTGCCGGGGACGTCGTGCTTCTGCATGGGTGCTGTCAGAATCCAACGGGCGCCGATCCAACACCTGATCAGTGGCGCGCGATCGCCGAGATTCTTGCCGAGCAGGGCGTGATCCCGATTGTTGATATCGCATATCAGGGCTTCGCCGAGGGCGTCGAGGAAGATGCCATCGCCGTGCGCGTTCTGGGCGAGACCGTGCCGGAGCTGTTTGTCTGTTCGAGCTTCTCCAAAAACTTTGGACTCTATAACGAACGTGTCGGGGCGCTCACCGTGGTCGGCGCAAGCGCTGAAGAAGGTAAGCGCGCCATGGGGCACATTAAGCTGAGTATTCGGACCAATTATTCGAATCCACCAGCGCATGGCGCGGCAATCGTATCTACGATCATGCAAGACGCCGACTTGACGTCCCAATGGTTGAGTGAGTTGGCGGGCATGCGGTCGAGAATCAGTGGCATGCGCTCCTTGTTTGTGGACACGCTACAGGATATTGGCGTGACGCAGGACTTCGGCTTTCTCACACAACAGCGTGGCATGTTCAGCTTCTCTGGACTAACGCCCGAGCAGGTGAAAGCGCTGCGAGACAGCTATTCTATCTATATCGTTGGTTCGGGACGAATCAACGTGGCGGGTATGACCGAAAGCAACATGGGCCCATTGTGTCAGGCCATTAAAGCTGTGATTTAGACGAGAGCAGCTTCGAGGGATTGGTCGAGATGATTGCGTGCCGTCGAAAATTGTTGGTAGGCGATCGCTTGGTAGAGGCGCGGCAGCTCCAAAAGGAGTGGCGCCATGCCGACCCGGATGCGGCAGCAAAGCAACAGCTGCATGCGCTGCAGGAGCGCTGGAGCGAGGCTGTCGCCAACGTGCCATACTATGGCGAGATGGTCACACGTGGCGATGCACCGCAGACCATCGTTTCATTGGACGCATTCACACGCGACGTTCCTGTGCTTACACGCAAGGATCTGATCGACCAGCGCGCGATGTTTCAAAGATCCGTTGAGCCACACCATTGCCTTCAGACGGCAGGCTCAACAGGGGAACCGCTCCAGTTCGGGTGTTTCAAGGACGAGGAAGCCAAACACACCGGGCTTCAGCAATGGGTTGCCCGGTTATCAAACGGCATGTCAGAGAGTAGCAAGCTGTTCCTTCTGTGGGGACACAGTCATCTGCTGGGGACGGGCGCTGTTGGATGCATACGCGATAAGCAGCGACGCGCCAAGGACTGGCTGATGGGCTACAAGCGCGTCAATGCCTACCTGATTGACGCCGAGCTTGCCGCATCCTATTTCGAAAGTATGCGACGCGCGCGCCCGGAAGTCGTTATTGGCTATTCGTGTGCGCTCGACATGTTCGCGCGCTACAACATGGCCGCCGGTCGCTCAGCAAAAGATCTGGGGATTAAGCTCTGTGTGGCGTGCTCGGAGAATTTCCCGAAACCTGATTCGCGCGAAATCCTTGAAGCTTGGTTTGGCTGTCCGGTGCTGATGGAGTACGGCGGCGTAGATTTTGGGGTTTGCGCACATGAAGTCGCCGGTGAAGCCGGCTATAGAACCTTCCCTTGGAGTCATGTCGTCGAAGTCGAAGGTGGTGGTCAGGACGGGGCCATACTTGTCACCAACCTGACGCATCGCTACTTGCCTCTGTTTCGTTACAGAAACGGCGACCAACTTAGCGGTGCAATGTGTCGGTCGGACGGCCATGTCACACGCTTCAACGCGATAGAAGGACGCATCCATGATGTGCTCGAAATGCCCAGAGGCTCTTCGATTCATAGCATGGCCCTGTTTCATTGTATTCACCAAGAGCCTGTTCACTCCATCCAGCTTGTCATTAAGGGCGACGAGCGCCGGCTCCGCCTCGCTGCAGACGCGCTACCCGTAGATGTGAAGCAGCGTATTCGCGCACGGCTGATGGATCTGCATCCAGACCTGGCCGACTATCCAATCGACCTCGTGGACGACGTCACCACCAACCGCGCCGGAAAACGGCGTTGGATCGTCTATGAGTAAGAGCACGCTGCGATCGGCAGGGCTTGTTCTCGGCCAAGCTTGCTGAACCAAGCGCAACGATCCACTTGGTCGCGCTATCCTTTTTTTGCCGGACGAACGGTGCGGATTGCATCCAACGTCAAGCCATCCCAGGGCGGCGTGCTGACAAGCTTCTGAAACAGCAACGCACTGGCAACAGCGTCATATAGGGCGTCATGTGCATCACGACCGGGGACGAGGCTGTCGAGCGCGGCATGCATGTCGAATGTCTTGATGAGGTCTTCCAAAGCGTAGGATCTGAGTCCGGGGTAGGCCGAGCGGGCGAGGGTGAGCGTGTCGATCCAGCCTGGTAAACGAAGCATGGGAAACGCCTTTCTCAAATAGCGTTTCTCTGTGGCGATGTTATGTGCCGCCATGGCGTGATTATCAAACCAGTGCCGCAGTGTGTTCCAGAGTGCTGGCAACTGGGGCGATACGCCAAGTTCATCGCGCAGTTCAGCGTGTCGGCCGGGCGCATAGTGGCTGAACGGTCGTTCGCCAATCTGAAGGTATTGCGACGTCAATGACTGGGGCACAATTTCGCCTTCGCGTAGCAGTACGAGGCCAATCTGCCACGGTTCATCCGCGAAACCGGGAACGGACCCAGTGCCTTCGAAATCTACAAACGTTATCGTCGCTTCACTGGCGAGCACGGTCTTTCCATTTCTGTTCTCAATATCCTGCGCGGAGATCGTCCATAGTAGTGCCCCAACGGCGTTTCGCAAGGTAGGCTTTCGGCCAAGCGTAGAATCTCGCGAATCGTACAGAATCGAGATGTGATTCTACTATAAGGCAATCGAAGCGTAAGAGAATAGTACGCACGTTACAGAAATACACGTTGCGCGTCACGAATTGACACAAATTGGCTCTCTTCGAATTCGGGACTGGCCTGTGAATTGTCCCATTCGAGACAAAAGTCGCTTCGCCTATGCTTTGAATGATCTGTAAACGGGGCAAAAGGGCCCCTTTTGCAGATTTTTCTGAAATTCTATTCGCTACGCCCAGTTTGGCACCCCTGATGCTTTTTATAGATGATGCCGATTCCGAGATTAGTAGCAGAGGAGGATGCGATGAATTCGACATTCAAATTCACATGTAATCTGGTGGTGGAGCCACCACGGGTAGATCGTTTCTATATGGACATGCGGGTCTACTCGGTTGTTCCTTCTGACGCGTCTGCAGATGTAAAACCGAAAGGGTCGCTTGTCTGGCGTGGCATATATCTCGCCTTTCTGACGAATCACGCCGGAAACAATGTTTGATCGAGTAACAAAAGAGGAGTGAAGCGCATGAAACCAACACATACAGGAAACAGCCACGCAACGTCGGCCGGAATAGCGGTCATTCACGTGATGAACATGTTTGATGATATCACGTTTATCGCATCGACCTTGCGTCGTTGTGTGACGAACCATAGAAGGCGGTTTTCACATAGCCTGGTGGCGATTACAACCGTCGCATCCCGCTCAACGCCGACGCACGCGATCTGAACGCCCGATGATGCTCGAGGTGGCTATCGAGAATCATTTACACATGTTGTCTGCAACCGTGACTTGCGGCTGCGCGCGCTTCTGTGTTATTCAGTCAGACCTTTAACGAATTGTCTGCCCGAATCCACAGGACCTTGACTATGGCCGCACATCCCACGCGTGTTCAATTTAATCTCACAAATCCAGCACGCCCGTTTCATCTACTGAAGAAATGGTACGAAAAAGCCGAGGGGTCTGGCTACGAAGACCCCAACGGCATGACCCTCGCAACTGCCACGCCCGATGGTAATCCCTCGGCCCGCATTGTTCTGCTGAAGCACGTCGTGGACGATGGCCTGATCTTTTTTACGAATCGTCAGAGTCAAAAAGGGGAAGAGCTCGAAGCGAACCCCAAAGCTGCCGTGGTCCTATGGTGGCCTGAGCTGCACCGTCAGATCCGCGTAACAGGATCGGTGTCGCATGTGACGGAGGACGTCTCCGATGCTTATTTTAACTCACGTCCCCGAGGTTACCGTCTTGGCGCCTGGGCTTCGAAACAGAGCCAGGCGATTCCAAATAAATTCGCGATGGAAAAAGCGTTTCTGCGATTGCGCAAAACGTACAAAGGCAAAGATGTCCCACGACCTCCGCATTGGGGGGGATACCTACTGAAAGCTTCGAAAATCGAATTCTGGGAATTAAGGGTCAACCGACTACACGATCGTCAATGTTTCACAAAGAACGGCGATGATTGGACCTCGAAAAAGCTCTACCCGTGATGCCGAAGCCCGACGATGCTTTTTCGGTATCGGAGATGTGTGCCTGCGTGGGCAAGTCATCACGATACATCCGTTCGCTACAGGCCGCTCTGGGACTATATATTGCGCCCAATAAAGTGCGCTATGATGCGTGCTATGTCGCCTTCATGCGTCGCGTGGTTGCCCTGCGCACGTTTAATATTCCGATCGCCGACATCAAAGAACTGCTGGCCAAGGAGGTTAAGATTCTTGAGATGCTCAATTTCGACACGATGTCTGACTCGCCTTTTTGGTATATGGCCAGCGGTGAGGTCAAGGTGCCATCACCGCGCCATCTGGTGTTGACTGGGCAAGATCTCGGGTTTGATATCACGGAAGGTGACGTGCAGTGCAATCTTGATTTTGCACCACGCGAGGGCGAACTCTTTGATCCCGGCGAGATGGGCGAGAGCATTCATCACGCGCTGGAATTGTATCAGGTCGTGTCACGCAAAATGGACAAGCGCGTGCGTGGAGAACGGTCGGTCCTGCTTGAGGCCCTTGCATGGGTGGGCAACGGGTTGCTTCCCTAGACGGCGGTGTTGCCTGCGAAGGCGTGACGTAGGCGCTTCAAGCCCTCCTCAAGCGTGCTGCGAGGACAACCAAAGTTGAGACGTACGAAGCCGGGAACACCGAAGTGACGTCCATCGGACAATGCTAGCCCATGATCGAGCAGGTGCTGATGGGGATGGGCGATGCCACTTTGGCGACAATCCAGCCATGCAAGGTAGGTGGCCTCGATGGTGTGGCAGGAAACGCCCGGCAGCGATGCGACGCACTGCTGGACCGCATCGCGATTTTGACGTAAATAGGCCACCAACTCGCTCCGCCATGGTTCGCCATGCGTGTAAGCGGCTTCGCATGCGGCCATGCCCATGACGCTGATTTCCGTGACGATACCGCGTGCCGCGCGTTTGTAACGCATGCGTAACGTTGCGTCCGGTATAATGGCGAAAGCGCACTGGAGCCCAGCGAGGTTGAACGTTTTACTTGGTGCCATGAGCGTCACCGTGCGTTCGGCGATGGCGGGTGAAAGCGTCGCCAGCGGAACGTGGCGCAAGGTGTCGTCGAGAATCAGCCCACAATGGATTTCGTCCGAACACATCAGCACGTCGTGCTTGATGGCCAGCGCGGCCAGCGTATCAAGTTCATCGCGCGTGTAAACACGGCCAGAGGGGTTGTGTGGGTTTGACAACAAAAAGCCGTGACAGTCGGGCTGTGCGAAGGCTGCCTCGAGTGCGGCCATGTCCATTTTGTAATTCTCGGCCGCAGGTCGTAGTGGCACTTTGAGAATCCGTCGCCCCGTGTTGGCGGGTGCGAGCAGAAAAGGTGGATAGATTGGTGTGACCGTGGCTTGTTTGGCGTTTTCCGGGAGCAACCGCGTGAACAGGTTCAGGCCGACAACAAGCCCGGGCAGCCAGACGAGCCACGACGGGTCCACGGTCCAGCCGTGGTCGCGCTGTAGCATGTCGACAACCGCATGTTGAAGGGATTCGGTCGGGTCCGGATAACCGAAGACGCCGTGATCAATGCGTTTATGCAGCGCCTGCAGCACCTCCGGTGGCGACGCGAAGTCCATGTCGGCCACGGGCATGGGGATGATGTCTTGGTCGCCATGCTCGGTCCATTTGGAGCTGTCCGAGTCGCGTCGATCAATTACCGTGTCAAAATCAAAGGCCATAAAGCGGTAGTCCGGAATCCCTATTCGGGTTCGGCGGTTCCTTCAAGAATGAATTCACGTGTTTCTGGATAAGCATCGTACCAGAGCACGAGTGCGTCATGCAGATGTTGCGCGTAACGATAGTGTGCTCCAACACCGGTGCGCAGCTCGGCTTCGTAAATGAATTTGTCGGCCGTGGTCGTATGTTCAAAGGGCAACTGCGCACCAAGCGGCATCCAGTAGACGTAGGATG
>JBLHHU010000006.1:0-37744 GCA_047615735.1 Kiritimatiellia bacterium
CAAGTCATCGAGACTCATATTGCTCGAGCCATTCTGGGGCGCACGTGCTTGCTGTGCGCCAGCGCCGTTTCGCTTGCCCAACAGTGACACATCTTCGTGCACCATGTTGAGAGACTTCATAAAGGAGTCATAGGAGTCCATTGACGTGGTCGAGCGGAAGAGCGACGACGCAATATCTTCGCGGATTTCAACCATCAGGGTCGCGAACATATCGAAGGCTTCACGCTTGTATTCAACGAGCGGATCACGCTGCCCGTAAGCGCGTAACCCGACGCCTTGGCGTAGCCCATCCATTTGGCGCAGATAGTCCTGCCAATGCGTATCAATGATGTTCAGCATGACATGGCGTTCCATGCTGTTGACGGCCGTGTCATCTTCCATGCCGACTTTGACGCCATACGCCTCTTTGACGCGACCGTACACAAGGTCCGCAACATCCAGAAGCTCCTTGAACTTTTCGCGAACCTCCTCAGGCTTGGCAAGCACAGGGAACGTTGTGGAGACCCATTCAACATAGGCGCTAATGGTCTCGTCGTCGTCGTTTTTAAGCATTTCTTCCGTACGCCTGTCGACCACGTCACGCATGACGCCATGAACCTCGTCACGCACCACATCGATCGTCACAACCTGACCGCGGAAACCGTAGACAACTTCGCGCTGCTTGTTCATGACATCATCGTATTCGAGCGTGCGCTTACGGATCGCAAAGTTCTGTTGCTCGACGCGCCGCTGCGCGGTTTCAATCGAACGATTCAACCACTTATGCTCAAGTTCCTGGCCCTCTTCGAGGCCTAGGCGACTCATAATGTTGGCAATGCGGTCGGATCCAAAAAGTCGCATCAAGTCATCTTCAAGCGATATATAGAAGCGTGACGATCCCGGATCGCCCTGTCGGGCACAGCGACCGCGCAGCTGGCGGTCAATACGTCGGGACTCATGGCGCTCGGAGCCGATCACGTGCAATCCGTTCGGATTTTCTATGAGTTGCTCAAGCAAGGTGGTTTCGCCGAGTTTGTCCTTCAAGCCGGTTTGAGAGAGAATCACCTCCCGATCAATTTTGACGACGCCTTCGCCCAGCTTAATATCTGTACCACGACCCGCCATGTTCGTGGCAATCGTGACGCAACCGGGTTGCCCAGCGCGCATCACGATGTCGGCTTCACTTTCGTGATTTCTCGCATTCAGGACGTTGTGCGGAATGTGCGCCCGTTTCAGCATGCGGCTCAAGAGTTCTGACGAATCGACGCTGGCCGTACCAACCAACACAGGTTGCTTGCTCTCATGGCGAGAGCGAATTTCTTCGATCAGTGCTTTGTACTTTTCACGCTGCGTCTTGTAAATGACATCATTTCCATCAACGCGCCGAACCGGGCGATTCGTTTTCATGACAACGACGTCGAGTCCGTAAATTTCATGAAATTCAGAGGCTTCCGTCTCCGCGGTTCCCGTCATGCCGCCCAATTTGTCGTACATACGGAAATAATTTTGAATGGTAATCGTTGCCAGCGTCTGCGTCTCACGCTCGATTTTGACGCCTTCTTTGGCTTCCACTGCTTGATGCAATCCGTCGCTCCAGCGACGTCCGGGCAGGATCCGTCCCGTGAATTCGTCGACGATCAGGACCTGGTTTTCCTGCACGACATATTCAACATCTTTTTCGTATAGGGTATAGGCTCGAATCATCTGATCGACGGCGTGAATACGATCGCTTCTGCTCGCAAAATGGTTGTGGATTTCCTGTTTGCGCTGGCTGCGCTCTTCAGGGGTAAGGTCCGGTGCTGATTCAATTTCCGCAATTTCCGTTACAAGATCCGGCAGGACGTAGGCATCCGGATCGTGAGGGCTCATGGCCTCACACCCTTTTTCCGTCAGACTGGCGTCATGATTGCGTTCCTCAATCACAAAGAGAAGTTCCTCACGTAAGGTGCGGGCATCCTCCTTGCGCATGTCGGTCAACATCATGCTCTCGACCTGCTCATGCATTTTTCGGATATCGGCGTCTTCTAGCAAATGCATGAGCTTCTTGTGCTTGGGCATGCCGTGGAAAACCTGATACATCAGGACTTGAGCGCCCTCGATGTCCTCCGCCTTGATCAACTTTTCGGCTTCTTGAATTTTAGCCGTACAAATGACGCGCTGCTCTTTAACGAGGGCTTCAACTGAGGGTTTGAGTTCCGTAAAGATGTGCGTGAATGTTGTTGGCGAGGGACCGGAAATAATGAGTGGCGTCCGCGCTTCGTCGATCAGAATACTGTCAATTTCGTCGATGATCGCGAAATTATACCCGTTCTGAACGCGTGATTCAGGATCATAGGCCATGCCGTTATCGCGCAAATAGTCAAAGCCGAATTCGCTATTCGTTCCGTACGTAATATCACACGTGTATTGTTCACGACGTTCGGCAGGTGTCATCTGATTCTGGATGCAGCCCGTCGTTAGTCCGAGAGACGTGAAGATGTTTCCCATCCATTGTGAATCACGACGAGCCAGATAGTCGTTGGTGGTGACCAGGTGGACATTCTTCCCGGTGAGGGCGTTTAGATAGAGCGGCAGCGTGGCCACCAGCGTTTTGCCCTCACCCGTTGCCATTTCGGCAATTTTTCCCTGATGCAGCACGGCCCCACCCATGATCTGTACATCAAAGGGCACCATGTCCCAGGCGAGATCGTGACCGCACACGTCAAAGGTCTGTCCGCATAGTCGGCGGCAGGCGTTTTTGACCGTTGCGAACGCCTCGGCCATCAAACTGTCAAGTGCCTCGCCCTTTTCAAGGCGCTCGCGAAATTCAACAGTTTTGGCTTTTAGTTGCTCATCACTCAGGGTTTGATACTCAACTTCAAACGCGTTTGTACGTTCAACCAATGGCCCGAGCAATTTAATATCGCGCTCATGCTTTGAGCCGAAAACCTTCTTTATCACATTCAACATAGCGAAAATCTCCTAAAATTTATAATCCACCAAACTACGTTATCGCCCGCCGCAGGGAAAGCTAAAACAGGTCGAGACGTTTGGGCGACAAGGTGATAGGTCGATCAGCGAGGGTGCCCCGCGACGGATGACGCTACTTGCCGAGAGACAAGCGCTGCGCCAACCGATCGGGCAATTTCGCTTCCCGGATACGCGCCTGTGTGCGGGCGATATCGTACGCCACGCGGACGAGCTCAAATGTGCGCGCCTTGGGCTCATAAATTGTATACGCCGCACGCGGGTCACGGTCGCGTGGCTGGCCGACGCTGCCAACATTAATAAAATACCGCCTGCCCAAGGTCACTTTGACGCGCGTGAATGCATGCCGGACAACGGTATGCTGACGCTCGAAGACAACCGGCACGTGCGTGTGCCCATAAACACAACAAGGCGTGGTCTGGTAGCTAAAATGGGCATCGGCTTCAAGCGGATCAAAGACGTAGCCCCATTTGTCAGGCATATCGAGCGTGCTATGCACCACCGTTACGCCCGCAAAGCGACTGACCAGAGGAAGATCGCGAAGGTACTGCATTTGCTCAGCACTGAGCTGATCGCGCGTCCAAGCGACAACGCTCCCGGCGTCCGGGTGGAAATCATGCAAGGGCATATCGTTGGAACAGTAGTGATCGTGATTGCCTTTGACGGTCACGCAGTCCAGCGATTGGATTTTCTCAAGACAACGCACCGGATCAGCATTGTAGCCAACAATGTCACCGACGCAGACATAGTCCGTTACGCCACGCGATTCAGCATCAGCCAACACGGCTTCAAGCGCATCCCAATTTGCGTGAATGTCGCCAATGATTGCGTAACGCTCAATACTCATTCCTTAATGCACCATCCTGAACACGTCATTCCTTAAGAAAGGGAAAAGATTCTGACTGAAAGGCTGCATCACAGTGAGCGATCCACAGAGCGGCCTGTCCGGGCTAGAGTTTAAGAATTGCTGCAGCCAGGGTCAGATCGTCTGCGTTGTTTATGCGAATATTTGGGCCATCAACAGGGACCAAGCGAACATCATTGGTCACCAGTTCAACCGCAGACGATTCGTCATCCGGTGTCACTTTCGCTTTATTGGCAGCAGCAATGCCCTTTTTTAAGAGATCTATCTTGAACGCCTGAGGGCTCTGCGCGATCCAAATCGTTTTGGGGTCCAACGATTTTTTGATTACCTGCCCTTTTTCAACGAGCTTGATCGAGTCTTCGACCCGCCGCGCAGCAACACCCGAGCCGTAGCGTTTAGCGGTTTTGATGGTCTTGGATACGCTCTCTGTCGTCACACAGGGGCAGTAGGCGTCTTGGACAACAACCATTTTGTAATCGTCGTCGAGCTCAGCCATTGCATTTTCAATGGCCAATAGACGATTGGAGGTTCCAGCAATGACCGTGGTCACTTTGGCACATCCAAACATTCGCGCAACGGCCTGAGCAGCCTCAATGCGATCACGTTTTACAATTACTATTGTCGTGTCAATTTCCGGACAACGTTCGAAAGCCTGTAACGAGTATGCCAAGACAGGCGCCGAACCTAGATTAAGGAATCCACGGTCAACATTCCCACCCATTGTACCACCAGATCCGACCGCAACGATGATTCCTGCGTTCATATTTCCTCCATTGGAGATTTAGTCACAACTGTAACGACGCGGAAGCTGAAGGGTCAAGAACCACTTGTAAATACGGGCCTATTTCGCAAATTTGACAACAAAATGACCCCGAAATCCTTAAAAACGCTCACTTCCACGCTCTGAGCGTCGACCTTGGAACCGTTACAAAATGAGACAATACTGCATGCCACGGCCAATGCGCGACGATCGCTGACAGACTTTGACGCATCCGAAGGCATTGACCCTGCGTTGCGCAAAGCCGCCATTTTCGTACGCAAAACAATGACCACGACACGCGTCTTTCCGCTCGGCATCTATCGTCTCCGCGATGATGATGCCGCGGGCCTCGCCTCCTCCGTCAAGCGGGGAGATATGGAAAGCGATTCCCAAAAGACGATCTGGCATCCCAACCACTCACACGTTCGCGGCTTGGATTTCAGTGCCGCGGAGGACCTGGCCATTTCGGCGTTCACCACGGGCGCTTCGGCATTGCCGTGCACAGCGCGCGCCATGTGACCCGCGATGATACGGTTACAGGAAGATCTACACCGCTCTCTCTAAAAGAGGCACTCTTCCCTGAACGATAAATCCACAAGAACGGTTTCCCGTGTTGGCATTCTGGAGCCAACAACCTATTATGTGCCGTACCAAGCAAAGGAACTCATATGCATACGCGACACCATGTTTTGTTGGCCGCCTTGACGCTGTCCATCCTGGTTTTAAACACGCAGGGCGCCTGGCGTGGAAACGGCAGCGGACTTTTTCCCGACGCCACCCCGCCGCCTGCCTGGTCAGGCAAAGAAAACATCCCCTGGAGCACGCCCCTGCCCGCGTGGGGAAACGGCGGTGTCACCAAACATGACCAGATGATCTTTATCACCGCAGAACCCCACAGTCTGCTGTGCTACGACGCCCGCAACGGTGCACAACTCTGGCGTTCTGACATTCCGGGCGAATCAATGCTCTCCGATGAGGACCGCAAGCGCTGGGACGCGGCCGCAGATCTGCGCGGAAGGGCTGAGACCGAATGGAAAAAACTCGACGTGCTTCAGAAGCGTAATCTGCGCCAGCCGGGCAATGCGATTCTCGAAAGACAGATCGAACGTCAGGGCCAGATTCATCGTGCGGCGCGCGAAAAAATCAAAGCTGTGCCGAAAATCCCTCAAACCAAGGGGCACGAAGAAGTCGGCACGACCAGCCCGACACCTGTCATCGATGCAGAACGGCGCTGTGTCTATACACTCTTTGCCAATGGCATTCTGGCGGCTCACGACTTCGAAGGGCGGCGCCTCTGGGCCGTTGTCCTCAAGATGGGCGATTCCGAGTGGGGGCACACCAGTACCCCGGTTCTGACCAAACGGCGCCTGATTGTTTGTCACGGCAACACATCCGGTATAGACCCCGACACGGGCGAGACGGTTTGGTCGCGCGAAAGCACGGTACGCTACGGCAGTCCCGTGCTTACCGACGTTGGCGACACACGCGTCGTGATCACGCCTTCAGGCCAATGTCTGCGTACAGCAGATGGGGGCGTGGTGTGCGACAACCTCCCCACGCCCAAATTTAATTCACCCGTTATCCACGAGGGCATTGTTTATTATATGGGACTCGACGACACGCTGGCAGCAGCCTACGGGTTACCACGCCAGACGTTTACACCGACCAAGGCGCTCAAACTCTGGGAAACACCGCTGCGTGAAGGGCACTACTACGCCTCCCCCATCCTGTACAAGGGCCTCCTCTTTGGTCTGCGTCAAAGCGGCCGACTTTTCGCCATTGACGCTAAGTCTGGCGAAAAAATAAAGATCAGCATGTTTGATGACATGCGCAAAGGCTATGGCCAATGCTATGCGTCGCTGGCGCTGGCAGGAAAACACCTATACCTTTTTTCAGACAACGGGACCGTCTTGGCCGTTCGTCCCGACAAAACCCTCGCCCTCGCGCAGCAACACAAAATCGGCAAAATGCGCGGCAACCCACTCTTTGACGGCAACCGCGTCTACCTGCGCAGCATGACCCATCTCGTCTGTGTCGGTGTAAGATAATTCATCATTGAACCAACACAACCTCAACGGTACGTGATCACAACGTAGTGGGAAACCCCGCTCCTCTAACTGGATTTAACTATTAAAATCAAACGACTCGCTCATCAGATTTTCCACCGCCTAGGGTATGACGTTTCAAGGAGGAACCCGGCTTCTCGTTTCCGGGCTGAGCTCAGCGATTTATCAAATGAAGAGCGTAAGACCGTCGAACACGCCATGCGCTACTCAATGACCAGCCTGCCTCGCATGGCTGCACTGCTGAACGCTCTAAAATATCTACACACGTATGACTTACGTGGCGACATCGTCGAGTGCGGGGTATGGCAGGGCGGCAGCATGATTCTCGCCGCAAAAACGTTAATGGCCTGCGGCGACACAGATCGACACCTCTACCTTTACGACACCTTTTCAGGCATGCCGCCGCCTTCAGAGCACGACCGCCATGGTGAACAGACGGCCGAAAGCATGCTTTCCCAAACACCTGAAAAGACGGGCGTTTGGTGCTACGCAGCGCTCGATGACGTACGCGACAATATACTCGCCACAGGCTACCCTCCCGACAAGTTGCATTTCATCAAAGGTAAAGTCGAAGACACCATACCCAGCACAATGCCTGACAATATTGCCCTACTACGCCTAGACACGGACTGGTACGCTTCGACAAAACATGAACTCGAACATCTATACCCACGACTTATTCCCAAAGGCGTGCTCATCATTGACGACTACGGCTACTGGGACGGCGCGCGAAAAGCCGTGGATGCGTTTTTGGCGGCCTCCAATACGCCGCATTACCTTCACCGTATCGACACAACCGGCAGACTCCTCATTAAACCGCTCGCAGGTGCCTCGCCTTCCAACTAGAACGCTCAACGCTTCAATCCGGAAACAGATAGGCCGCACACTTGCGCACCAGCATAGCCCCTGATATTGTCCATACGTCGTGTAAAACGCAATCAGAAGGTACACGGTTTTCGCAAGTCTTGCACAACCCCAGCGTTCTTCCCCAATGCCAAATCCTATTCTCCATAGAGCCATGAACAATGCGGTGATCTGGTCGTGGGCGTTTAACGCATTGCGTCTGTCTGCCGGCCTAATTCTTCTACCGCTCCTTCTCAAGACCCTGACCCAAGCAGACTTGGGCATGTATTACGTGTTCCTAAGACTGATCGCGCTCATTCCCATTCTCGATTTCGGCTTTTCGGTTTCAATGGGGCGCAGCGTCAGCTATGCCATGGGCGGCGCACAGACTCTGGAAGCGCAGGGAATCCAAAAAACGGTTGGGGAGAAAGAGCCGAACTGGGCCCTTCTCTGGCAGCTACTTTCGACTTTTCGTACACTTTACAAGATTCTGGCGCTGGCAGCTTTTCTCTTTTTGGGACTGGTAGGCACATGGAATATAGGCCTGACCGTCGCCCAGACCCATAATCCGAGTTTCACATGGATGGCATGGGCGCTCACCTTGATTGTCGCTACAATGGAAATGTACCTCAGTTGGTGGAACACCTACCTTCGCGGTTGCGACAAAGTCGCGACGGCCGCACGCTATGCCGTCATCGGTTATAGTCTTCAGATTAGCATCGCCGCCGTGCTCCTACTCAACGGTGGTGGTCTGTTGAGCCTTCCCCTTGGCAGCTTAGTGGGAGGCCTCGTACGACGCTCGCTTTCAAGACGCGCATGCCTTCGCATACTTCGGCAACACCCCGTCGATACCCCAACTAGGCCAACGCGTGATCTCCTCCGAACACTTTGGCCCAATACGTGGCGCGTCGGCCTTCATCACGTGTCTCACTTTATTGGCATAAATCTGCCTGGGCTCATTTTCGCCAGCCAATTCGGACTGGACGTCTTTACTCCCTACGCCGTATCGCTTCAAATAATTTCCATTTGCGCCAGCATGGCCACTGTTTGGGTTGAGGTGGAATGGCCGCGTGCAGGGCAACTGCGCGCTCGCCAAGACCTTTCGGGCTTACGTCGCCTACTCTGGCCGCGCCTCTGGTTACAATACATGAGCTTTTTTGTCTTAACTGGCCTCGCGATATCAGTTGGCCCCTTGCTACTAAATTGGTTGGACACTGGTAAGTCGATTCTGTCGGTGCCACTTTTGATCCTACTTGCGGCAAACACGTTTTTGATGTGCAACTTCAGTTTTTGGGGCACATTGCTGTCGACCGGCAATATGGTGCCTTACCTACGCTCCGCACTTCTGACAAACCTCGGAGGTGTTTTCCTCTTTATCTTTTTGGCAACGACCTTCAATCTACAATATCTCGCCTTGATTCTGGCCCCATTGATCACGGGATCACTGTTCATTTATTGGTACTGGCCACTTCGCGGCGCGCAAAGTTTGGGCACAACATGGTGGTGCTTTATCACACGTCGCTCGGAAACCGAGCATTTAGAGGAACCTCGATGCGAAAAAAAATGAAAGCACTGCGCCAACGCGAAGCATTTAACCCAGTTTTCTGGGGACTATTCACGACCCCTTCTTATCTGTCGCGTCGCGGCCTACGCAAGGGCATCGCACACTATGCGTCGCAATGCAAAGGTCGCGTGCTTGATTTCGGTTGTGGCGCAAAACCCTATCGTTCACTCTTTGATGTGGACGAATACATTGGCATTGATACCCAAAACAGCGGCCATGACCACACAGACGAGACCGTCGACGTCTACTACGACGGCCAACGCCTGCCCTTCGACAACGATGCTTTTGATGTTGTTTTCACATCCCAAGTGCTTGAACACGTGGCCGACATCGACATGTCGATGTCGGAAATCGTTCGCGTCATGAAACCAGGCGCGACCTTGCTGGCCACACTTCCGTTCACATGGGGGGAACACGAGCAACCATATGATTTCCGTCGCTACTCAACATTCGGTATTAAAGCACTTTGCAGCCAATACGGTTTGGTCGACGTTGAAGTACAGCGCAGTACAGCCTCCATCGCCGCCCTCTGCCAACAGTGGAACACCTACGCCGAGCGTAACCTTCTTCCGCGAAACCCCATCGCTCGGCTATTGCTTGCCCAATTATTAATTACACCCGTAACGCTGCTCGGCCTCTTGCTCTCTGTACCGCTACCCGATAATGGTGAAATCTACATCGACAATATCGTATTTGGGCGCAAGCCCACCTGAGAGCGTGGCGGCCGCATTGACAGCACACACCCCTCTCCCGTGACAAGGATGGGATAAAATGCGGGTGTTTGATATTGATTCGATGCACGCGGAACGACATAACTTGTGAGCTCAGCAACGGAGACGTAGCCATCGGCATTGTTGTCCGCATGCCCTTCGCGAAAGGCCTTCAACATGTGAAAGCCGAACACGCTAAGCCCCCCGCGACCGAGGACTTGCTGGTCACGGCACCGCCAAGGAGCACTTGACCAGCATTCTTTCCAATTCCCAGCTGCAGCGTGGCCCCATCGGCGGCCGTCAGGGAGCGTAACTCTTAGCGCATAAAGCAAAGCCCCTACCACCAAAACGTAAGGGTCTTACATAATTTTAAAGAGCACGGGTCATACGTATTGCGGCCTAGATTCACGATGGGGTCGAAACACGCGCCGACTTTAATCCCTGAAAACAGGTCCGTTCGTAAAATTTACCTTCTATTGGTTGATGCTTTTCTGATATGATTCTCGCCTTTTGTATTAGGCATTCACATTAAGCGAAGCTGAACATCCATGAATATCCGAAATGTAGCCATTATTGCCCACGTCGACCACGGAAAAACCACCCTGGTGGACCAAATTCTCAGACAGTGTAACTTTTTCCGCGATGGGGAAGAGCTTCAAGACTGTTTTATGGATAGTAACGATATCGAGCGTGAGCGCGGCATCACCATTCTCTCCAAGAATATCGCTATTAATTATAAAGATACGAAAATCAACATCATCGACACCCCCGGGCATAGCGACTTCGGCGGTCAGGTGGAGCGCGTTCTGAAGCTCGCCGACGGCGTTCTGTTACTCGTCGACTCCGCTGAAGGGCCCATGCCTCAAACACGTTTCGTACTCGATAAAGCCCTCAAACTTGGGTTGCAGCCTGTTGTGATCATCAACAAGATAGACAAGCCGATGGCACGTCCGGATAAAGTCCATGACGCTGTCTTCGATCTTTTCGTGGAACTCAAAGCCACAGACGCACAGCTGGATTTCCCAATGTTGTATGCGAGTGGCCGCGACGGTTGGGCAACCGATGATCTCGACAAGCGCACCGACAACATTTTTCCCGTTCTCGACATCATCCTCGAACACATCCCGGCGCCCCCTATGCGCGAAGGCCCCACGCAGATGCAGGTCGCCACGCTGGACTACAGCGATTTCGTAGGCCGCATCGGTGTTGGACGGGTGTACCGCGGGTCACTGAAGCGCGATGGAAAATACACGCTGCTCCACCAGACAGGCGGCGAATCACCGGGCACAATCAAGCAGCTGTATACCTTCGAGGGCCTCAAACGCGTTGAAACAGAAGAAGTCGCTTGTGGCGACCTCTGTGCAGTTGCCGGCATGACCGACATCGACATTGGCGACACCCTGGCCTGCGTCGATAATCTAGACCGCCTACCCCTCATCAAACTCGACGAACCCACACTGTCGATGATCGTGCGCGTCAATGACGGTCCCTTTGCTGGCCAGGAAAGTTCATTCAGCAGCAGTCGTCACCTCCGCGAACGCCTCCTAAAAGAAGCAGAACGCGATCCCGCCATGCGCGTTGTGGAATGCGGCGGCGAATCCTTCGAGGTCAGCGGACGCGGTGTACTTCATCTGGCGGTACTCTGGGAAACCATGCGTCGCGAAGGCTACGAAATGACCGTTTCGCAACCCCACGTGATCATCAAGGAAATCGACGGCAAGAAGCATGAACCTGTCGAAGCCCTGACGATTGATACCCCCGAGCCCTCTGCTGGTAAAATCATTGAGCTGATCGGCACGCGCCGTGGCGAAATGCGCAACATGGAAATCCATGGTGAGCGCAACCTGATTGAGTTCGAAATTCCAACGCGTGGCCTCATTGGACTGCGCACCAAAGTCACGACACTGTCTTCAGGTGACGCCATCATGGGCCACCGTTTCCTGCGCTATGAGCCATTGCGCGGCAGCATCTTACACCGCAACAATGGTGTTTTGATCAGCATGGAACAGGGCAAAGCCATTGCTTTCGCAATCGACAATCTGCAATCTCGCGGCGTCTTTTTTATCGATCCAGGCGACATGGCGTATGAAGGCATGATTGTGGGCGAACATTGCCGTGACGGCGATTTGGTCGTCAACATTCAGAAAGGCAAGCAGCTCACCAATATGCGCGCCTCTGGAACGGATAAAAATGCGTCAATCGCTCCGCCACGGCGCTTGAGCCTTGAAGAAGCACTCGAATTTGTCGCTGAAGATGAGTTGGTCGAAGTGACGCCGAAAAGCATGCGCGTACGGAAACGTCTGCTCAGCGAAGCCGATCGTCGCCGACAGAAACGTTCCGCGGCGAAAGTAGACTAGAGCGCGAACAAGTCAACGATACAGGGAGGCAAGCATGTCCGTCATCAACAGCCATTTTCAGAAACTCGAAGCATCCTATCTGTTCTCCGACATCGCGAAACGCGTCAACGCGTTTTCCGAAGCGAACCCGGACAGTCCGTTGATCAAGCTGGGCATCGGCGATGTCACAGAACCGCTGGCACCCGCCATTGTCGAAGCCTTTCAGAAGGGCGTGACCGACCTCGCCAGCGCCGATACCTTCCGAGGCTACGGCCCAGAACAGGGTTACGACTTTTTGCGCGAAGCCATTGCGAAACATGATTTTCAGACACGCGGCGCCGACATTCAGGCAGACGAAATCTTTGTCAGCGATGGCGCGAAATGCGATTCCGGCAATTTCCAGGAGCTCTTCGCCACGTCAACCGTCGTCGCAGTGCCTGATCCGGTTTACCCGGTCTATGTCGACACCAACGTGATGGCGGGCCGCACAGGCGCGGCGGAGAACGGGCGCTACGCCGGTCTGGTTTATCTTGAAGGCCGAGCTGACAATGGTTATGTCCCCTCGCCACCCGACACGCACGTGGATTTGATTTACCTTTGCTTCCCGAACAACCCGACGGGTGCCACCGCCACGCGCGAACAACTCAAGGAATGGGTTGACTATGCGCACCGCGAAAAGGCCATCATTCTTTTCGATGCCGCCTATGAAGCCTTCATCACGGATCCGGACATCCCCCACAGCATTTTCGAAATCGAAGGCGCACGTGATGTTGCTGTCGAATTTAGAAGTTTTTCAAAAACGGCCGGATTCACGGGCACACGTTGTGCCTACACGGTCGTGCCCAAGGCCTGCATGGCCAGCGATGAGTCCGGCAACGCCGTCTCCCTTCATGCGCTGTGGAATCGTCGCCATTGCACAAAGTTCAATGGCGTCTCCTACCCCGTTCAGCGTGCCGCAGAGGCCACGTACTCGGACGAAGGGCGCACGCAAGTGCGCGCACTGGTAAATGGCTATCTCGCCAATGCAACCCACATTGCGGATTGTATGCGAGCCCTGAACTACACGATCGCTGGGGGTGAGAATTCACCGTACATCTGGGTTCAGACAGGCGGCGACTCGTGGAACTTCTTTGACCGCCTCCTGAAAGAGGCCAGTGTCGTCGTTACACCGGGCGCCGGTTTCGGAACGTGCGGTGAAGGCTACATCCGCATCAGCGCGTTCAATAGCAGCGAGAATGTCGCGACAGCCATGCAGCGTATCACGGCTGCACTGAGCTAGTGAAACCGGGAACGGTTTCGCGTTTCCGGCTTACTTTCTAGGACTACGCTTACGCCCCTTCGGAGGAGGCGGTGCGGCAGGCTTCTTCTGTGCGAGCGCTTTGACGAGCTCCTTTTCACGCCCGAGCAGATGCTTGATTTCCTCGGCAATCAAGGTACTGAAGGATTCACTCTTCCCGGATGACTTGTGCATGAGCGCAGGATCACTCACCACGACACCGTCCTGGATAAGCTGACTCACCGCGAAAAGGTTCACCGGACCAAAGATGTCGCCGTCTTCCAACTTGACCTTCCACTGCATACGTAAATCGTCAACCTCGGATGCGCGCTTCCACTCCTTCTTGTCCAGAGACACCTGATGCTCAGGCCCGATTCGGCAATCAACGGCCCACTCCAAAAGCTCGGTTAAAGGAACTGGCCCAAAAACTTTTCCATCATCCAAGCGCAAGAACCATGGCGTCGCCGCAACGGGCGTTTTCACAGCAGCGGCCGTTTTGGATGGAGCCGCCTCTTTCTGAGCGGATGCGTGTTTGGCCGACAACGTTTCAAGGTCGGCTTCCAAGGACTTGATACGTCCCAGACTCTTCTTAAGCTCAGTATCATCCACAGGCTTTGGGTCGGATTTTTTATCCGCAGCCGCGCTCAACAATGCAATTTTAGCGCTCATTTCCTTTTCGCGCACTTCCCACGCGGTGCGGGCATCGACAAGCGCCTTTTCTTGTTCGGAAGCTTTAGCCTCGAGCGCTTTTGCACCTTGTTCAGCTTTCTTCTCGGCCGCCATCTTGGCACCAAGATCCTTCTCAACCGCGGCCAGACGCTCGGCCTGCGCTTTACTCGCTTTGATCTGCCCAGCTTGCGCTGCAGCCGCTGCCTCAGAGGCCTTTGCTCGCTCCTGAAGGGCGACCAGCTCGGACGTCAATTCGGCAACACGTAGGTCATCCCCGTGTGGCTCCGCCGGAGCCGAGGCAGGCGCACCTGCAGCCAAAGCCGACATTTCGACCATAAGTTCTTCTTCGCGCTGCTTAAATCGACTCAGCGCATCTTTCTGGCGCGTGGACATTTCACCGTAGAGCTTTGCGACCTGTTCTTTAAGCTCAGCAATTGCCATGGATTGCTCGGCATCGCGCTGGCTCAGATTGAGGTTTTCCTTTTTCAGGCCAACAACGTCAGCGCCACCATCTTTTGAACCGACAGATGCGGATGTTGGGGTAGATTTTTCACGTGCGGCCAATTCTGACTGATGCGCGCTTTTGAGTCGATCAAGCTCTGCGAGATGCTCTGCGCGCAGTGTCTTGAGCTTTGACGTCCATTCCCCCGTATCCGCTTTTGCAGACGGCGGCTTGGCGGACAGCGCCTCGTTCAGTTCAGTATTCTCTTTGCGCAAGGACCCGATCACATTCTGCAATTCTTCGCGCAATACAGTCAAACGCGTTTCATTCTGTTTTTCCAGCACCGCGATGCGCTCATCGAGTTCACCCGATTCGGTAGCATTCTTTTCAGGCTTGGCCGGCCCCACGGTGAACCCGGACTTGGCTTCCTTGTTTTTATATTCAGCCAGCGCCGATTCCAGTAGCGCAATACGTTGGCGCAATGACGCGTCAACTTGGTCCATGTCCGTATCGTCCTCAACCTTTTTTGCTTGGGCCATTCTCTCGACACCTTCCCATTGTGCGCGCTCTGTTTGATACGACTCAGCCAATCGCTGGTGCGTTTCAACTAAATCGCCAATATTTGAATCCAAAAGTTCATACTGAGTCGCAATATCACTCAACTGCTGCTCGAGAACGTTCCCCTGCCCTGTTTTCTGCGCCGCCGCGGCCTTGCATGCCTCTGCGAGAGCTGCACGCGCTTCGATAATGGACTTCATAAACGTTGCCGTTTCGGCAGAAACCGAGGTTGATAGCGTCGACGCACTTCCCGTTTCGGCAGCTTTTTCGGCGTCTTTGGACACTTTCGTTTGCAGCATGGAGTTAACGGAAGTTAGTTCCGTGACCTGCTCCCGCAACCGCTTTACCTCGCCTGCCTGCACTTTCAGTTTTCGATTCTTAGCGGCAGTGCCGCCACGGCCTTGCTCCTTGGGCGTATCGCTGCTTTCGCCCTGTTGCGTCTTTGCGTCATGCGACGCCTGTGGCGCGACCGGCGTCGGCTTTACCGGCGAAACAGGCTTCGAAGGCAGCAACGGCGAAACGCGAGCCTTGGGCACCGTTGGGCGGCGGAGGGCAGCGACGGGTCGAACGGGCGGCGGGGATTTTGGTCGAGGCGCGGGAACGAGCGTGACTGCTTCGCGCGTTTTATTCTCGATGTCATCACCCGCATCATCTGGGAGCTTCTTATCAAAGGCGGGGCCGTCGACGTTTACATTGGTTTCAGGATTTACGGGTAGAGTGACGGGTGCGTCGACAGGTGCGGTGGCGACCGACTCGGGTTGCGGTTCGCTTTCCGCTGCCTTTACCGACAGGCCGCGCAACAGAGACGTGGCAGGAACCTTCTGGTCGTTTCGACGGTTCTCTAAAACGGCATCCTGATCGATGACGCCACGCCGAAATAGTGCCGGAACACAGAGCAGGTTCAGGGGCCCATGAACCACACCGCTTTTCAGCGTCACGACCCAATCCATTTTCAAGTCAGGGAGTTCCGAGGCCACGATCCATGTCTCACCATCACTTGAGATTTCGTTTTCCGGAAGAATGCGCCCAGATTCAGCCCATTGGCGTAAGATATCGAGAGTTAATTCGCCGTGGGTTGATTCCGGCGACGTTCGAAGAAACCATGATTCCGGTTCTGATGCGTCTTGACTCATTGTCTGCTGGTTGCTCCCGCCCCTCATGTACGAGGATGATACGTTGATCCCATTCAGATTACAGCGCACATACTAATCATGAGGCGGCGACAATGCAATCGTGACTTCATCATGACAAAAGGTGCCTCTATAGCGTGTGTTGTCGTTCCTAAACGTGGGCGGATACCATCCTATTCGGACGTTGGATTCGCCACCGTGTTGGTGTTGACGATATTTTCAACCGTTTCCATCACATTGGTTGATGCCGCCTCTTTAGCACCAAAAGCATTACGCACCATCGGGCCCACAGGTGTGAAGCGATCAACGTCACGTACGGTAAGGATGAGAATCAGCCCAATTAGAATCATGGCAAAGGCGTTCACCAGTCCGTTGACGACTTTTGGATGCATTGGACGGCGGGTGATCCATTCCCAAAGTGAAAAGCAGATGTGCCCACCATCAAGAACCGGAATCGGAAGCAGATTCAACATCGCCAGATTGACGTTGAGAAATCCGGTAAACCAGACCGCCAGCATCATGCTCGTTTTGACGATGAACCAATAGGTCGCGAAAATGGCTACCGGTCCACCCGCAGCGGCCGATGCAGCCTTTGCCTGCTTCGGTTGTACAAGCGCCCCAAGAAATCGGAACAGTGATGACGAATGTTCGCGCAACTGTTCCATCGGCTTCGGATGCACCACCGTGTCATGATCAACGGCTTTGTCGTTCCAAGTGATTCCGATTCTGACCAAGTCAACTTTTGCATCGAATTCAGGCGTTGCGTGCGAATCAACACTAATCCACTCGCCATCCTCGAAGCGTTTGACAGTAATCGGCTGGCGTTTACCTTTGTTTGCGGTGACCAAGGCAGACATATGACGACGACTGAGCAGGACTTCACCTGCAAAATGCGTGATGGTGTCATTCGGTTTCAAGCCTGCCTTTTCGGCGCTCTGCCCCGGAGCCACTTTCATGATCACGCATAGCGTCGGTTCAAAGACGCCGGGAACTTTTTGTTCGCCAAGGAACCCTTTGTCGGTCGACAACGACATGACCTTCGACAGGCCATCTGGTCCCAATGCCTCAACTTCGACCGATTCATTGTGTAGGGCCGACTCCAGACGGAAGTCGCCCCACTTTTGAACCTGAATGTCGTTCACACGAACAATCCGGTCACCCGTACGCAGGCCGTCAGCATAAGCCTCGCTCTGCGTTTCCACATAGCCCACGATGGAGCTACGCTCAGCAGGACCAGCAGGCATACCAACCAAATACACAATCCACGCCAGCACGACGGCCAGAATGATGTTGCCAACGGCGCCAGCAATGGACACCAGAATCTTCTTCCACGGCTCAATGGCTGGGAGTGGTGCCGGCGCCTCACCGTCACCATCGCTTTCGCCCTGAACGCGGCTCATGCCAGTAGGATCAAGCTGTGGCAGCGCCACATATCCACCCAGAGGGAAGATGCCGACCTTGTATAGCACGCCATTGACACGCTTTTTCCAGATGGCTGGGCCGAAACCAATAGAAAACACTTCGACCACAAGACCACACCAGCGCGCGACGATGAAATGACCAAATTCGTGAATGAAAATCGACATGCCGAAAAACAGAACCAGCGCCAAAACGACACCGACGTTAATAAAAAACTCAGTCAACATGATTAACCCTTATTTAACCTTCCCAGAGACAGAAACAGATTGTTCGCCCCAGACGCGCCAATTGGAGAACTCAGAAAGCACCCTTACGCCCTTAAATCAGAAAGAATAGCGTGTAAGCGTACAGCACAGGTGCGCCGAAAAGCAAGCTATCAAGCACATCCAGTAAGCCGCCCATGCCCGGAATGGTGCTACTGGAATCTTTCTGTCCGGCCGCGCGTTTGAAGAGCGACTCCACGATGTCCCCGGTCACGCCAACAAGGGTGAGCAGAACGGGAAGTATGATGGCATGCGTCAAGCTGACCGAGATCGACCCAAGCGCGCCGCCCAAGAGCCAAAGCGTCACGAGACTGGCGGCCACCGATGTAACGACACCCCCGGCTAATCCTTCCCAGGTCTTTTTGGGCGAAATGCGGGGGCTCAACTTGTGCTTCCCGAAGCGTGACCCGACGAAATAGGCGCCTATATCGGAAAACTTAACGGTGAGAATGAGATAAAGCACCAGGTTTTGCCCGGTGTCGCTGATGCGATGCGTCAATCCGTCAAAATCCCAAGCGAACCCCAGGCGTGCAATAAAACTAAGCAAAAAGCCTATATAAAGAATACCCAGCAGCGTGTAGCTGATGGTTTCGAGCGGCGTTTTGCTCTCACGCTCTGGGAGTTGGCGCGCACACACGGCAATAAAACAGAAAGCCACAGCGATCGCTTCCCAGCCACGCGCATGCTCAGGATCCACATCAAAACCAAGCGTGACGAATGTGAGCGCAATCAGTAGGCAGCCACAGAACGTTCCCAATGCTTTATGGACAGGAACCTGCGCACGCCCAATCAGCACGTAGAATTCGATTTGCGCAAGGGCGCTAATGGCGATTAAGATCAGGAGCGAGAGACCGGCAGGGGCAAAAAACAGTATTGCCAGCGACGCGCCGCCCATCAAAAACCCGCTGATCACGCGATGCTTTAACATATCGAAATCCTCACCTGTAAGCTCACGTCTTCTCCTTCGCGCTGATGTCGCCGAAACGGCGACTTCGTTTGCAGTAATCCTCGATTGCAGCCCGGAAGTGGTCTTTACGAAAATCGGGCCACATCGTGTCCGTCACATAGAGCTCGGAATACGAGAGCTGCCAAAGCAAAAAATTCGAAATACGCATTTCGCCGCTGGTACGAATCATCAGGTCGGGATCGGGAACGTCAGGCAGATACAAGTGGGATGCCACGGTGGCCTCATCGATCTTGCGCGCTTTGAGATCGCCCTTCTCGACTTTACGCGCGATCTCACGGACGGCATCCGTCAGTTCAGCCCGCCCGCCGTAACTGAGGGCCAAAATCAATTCACTTTCGGTATAATCTGCCGTCGCTTTGATCACACGGTTTAGCCCTATCTGCACAGCTTTGGGAAGATCGCTCATTCGCCCCATCACGCGCAAGCGCACCTTGTTTTCGTGAAGCTCAAATGCGCGTTCTTCCAGATAGGTCTTTAGAAGCTGCATCAAGCCTTTGATTTCATCCTGAGGGCGAACCCAGTTTTCCACACTGAAAGCATAGAGGGTCAGATATTTGATCCCCAGCTCTCGACAGCTTTCCATGACCGCCCGTACCGATTCCGCACCCGCTTCATGCCCCCTATGTCGCGGCAAGCCCTTTGCCTGCGCCCAGCGCCCATTACCGTCCATAATCACGGCAACGTGGCGAGGAATGCGAGAAGGGTCTATAGGGACAGTATTCATGGTCGTTGCAAAAGCGCTATATCTTTATCCGCAGCGTCTGGCGACGTCCTGCGCCAACCGAGAGAATCCCCATCTCAACGCCAGTGAGTTCACATAGACGGTCAAGATAGTTGCGCGCGTTTTGCGGCAACTGTTCGAGAGACGTCATTTCAGATGTGCGTGTCATCCAACCGGGCATTTCTTCGTAGATCGGCTTACAGCGTGCCAACTTCGTGACGCTCGCGGGAATGCTCTCACAGCGCTCGCCGTCTACCTCATAGGCGACCGCAATCTTGATGCGCTCAAACGTGTCCAAAACATCCAGTTTCGTGATCGCCCAGTGATCGATTCCATTGATATCTGCCGCGTAGCGCGCCACAACGGCGTCAAACCATCCACAACGGCGCGGACGACCGGTCGTGGCCCCGAATTCATGCCCTTCACGCGCCAGCGTTTCACCATCGACGTCAAGCAGCTCTGTCGGAAACGGGCCTTCGCCCACACGCGTCGTATAGGCTTTGACGACGCCGAGAACTTGGTCAATGCGATTGGGCGGTATCCCCGTTCCTGTGCACGCACCACCCGATGTCGCATTCGACGACGTCACATAAGGGAATGTTCCAAAATCGATGTCCAGCATCGTTCCTTGCGCACCCTCAAAGAGAATGTTGCGGTTCTCCTTGAGCGCACCGATCAGAATCGGAATGCAATCGGCGACGTACGGACGCAAACGATCTGCCATGGCCGAATACTCACGACAAATGTCGTCGTAATCGAGCGCTTCTGCACCCATGGCGAGTAACACTTTGTTGGCATTCTCCACACGGCCTTTGAGCATCTCAGGAAAATCAGGACTAACCAAATCGCCCATTCGCAACCCAACACGGGCAACCTTGTCGCTGTATGCCGGGCCAATGCCGCGTTTCGTGGTTCCGATTTTCTCGCTGCCTGTCGACAGTGCTTCGCGCTGCGAATCGAGCGCGCCGTGATAAGGTAAGACGACGTGCGCTCGGTCACTTACAAAGAAGCGTCCTTCGAAATCAACACCGCGTCCAACGAGTTCATTGACTTCGTCTACCAGTGCGACCGGATTGACAACAACGCCATTGCCGATGATACAGATTTTTCCGGGATGCAAAATACCGGAGGGCATGAGGTGCAGTACGTATTTTTCGTCGCCCACAATAACAGTGTGTCCTGCATTGCTGCCGCCTTGGAATCGAACGACAACGTCCGTGTCCTCCGAAAGCACATCAATAATTTTACCTTTTCCTTCGTCACCCCATTGGGCTCCGACAAGTACGGTCGTCGGCATGCGTTCCGCTCCTCAAGTGCTAAATACTGAACAAGACCCACTCGAATCGGCCCGATTTGATTGGCCGGGCGAGTCTCCACAAAAGGCGCAGTATGCTGTTCAGCTCTGCGGAGTTCCAGCCTAAACTATGGCCACCTGCCAAAACCGCAAAATTCAGATTGACTTAGACCGCTTTCGCAACTAATAAAGTACGGGCAACAGACGCACAAGCAGAGGAAAAGACCATGCCTAAAAATGCCTACATAGATGACTTCATGGGGAAATTTTCCTACGAAGGCCTAACCTTCGACGACGTATCGATTGTCACGCAGTTCGCGGACTTTCTCCCCCACGAATCGAACATCTCCAGCAGGCTGACCAGCCGCATCAGGCTAAACATGCCCTTCGTCAGTGCGGCCATGGATACGGTCACCGAGTCCCAGATGGCCATTGAAATGGCGCTATTGGGTGGTATTGGCATCATTCACAAGAATCTCCCAACCGACGAGCAGGCCAAACAAGTCGGGCGCGTGAAGCACTTTCTAAACGGCCTGATTCCTGATCCCGTCGTCTTTCGCGACACGGACACCTTGGAATCCATTGAAATGCAAAAACGCGAGCGTGGTTATACGTTTAGCGGGTTTCCGATTCTCGACAGCGAGGACCATCTTGTCGGCATTCTGACATCCACCGACGTCCGCTTTGCACGTGACCATCAGACCCCCGTCACCGACATTATGTCCAAGAACGTCGTCACCGCGCCACCCGACACAAGTCTGGAACAAGCCTACGACATCATGATGACCAACAAGATCGGCAAACTGCCTATCTTGGAGAACGGAAAGCTCATCGGACTCTATTCCTTTTCCGACGTACGCATTTTAGTTGAAGACGAAAAGCCACTCTACAATCGTGATTCACGCCATCGTTTGCGGGTTGGCGCAGCCGTTGGACCCAATGATCACGAGCGGGTCGAGATTCTGACCAGCGAAGGTGTTGACGTTATTGTGGTCGATAGCGCGCATGGTCATTCCACGGGCATCCTCGACATGGTAGCCTGGATATCCAGCACGTATCCGGACACCGACATCATCGCCGGAAACGTCGCCACGGCGGAGGGCGCGATCGCCCTCCGCGACAAGGGCGCCCACGCCGTCAAAGTGGGTATCGGACCCGGCTCGATCTGCACGACACGTGTCGTCTGCGGCGTCGGCATTCCCCAGATCACAGCTGTTTACGAATGCGCCAAAGCGCTGGAAGGTTCCGTACCCATCGTCGCGGATGGCGGCATTCGCCACTCCGGCGATGTTCCGAAAGGCTTACTTGCTGGCGCCGAATCCATCATGATGGGTTCTATTCTCGCGGGCACCGAAGAAAGTCCCGGCGAAAAGATCATTCATCAGGGCCGCCAGTATGTGGTTTACCGCGGCATGGGCAGCCTAGCCGCCATGCGCGAAGGTAAGGGCAGCCGCGAACGTTACAGCCAGATATCCTCGTCTGAGGACGATCTCGTCCCTCAAGGTATCGAGGGCATCGTCCCTTACGCAGGTTCGGTTCGTAAAGTCATGACTCAGTATTCGGGTGGCCTACAAAGCGCGCTGGGATACAGCGGCTGCAAGGACATCCCCCTGCTACAGGCAGAGGGGCGCATGGTTCGCGTCAGTCTCGCAGGACTGAACGAGGCCCATCCGCATGATGTTAAAATCATGAAGGAAGCGCCAAACTACCGCTCTTAGGAAAGGGTTTTAAAACGCCCCGAAAAAGATACTGGAGAAGGTCACGACAGGCGAGCTCTCACGAAAATCATCCAAGGTGGCGCGCGCTTCGCCAACCACTTCCTGGATATCGGTGTAAAGCGTTTCGTCGTTGGCCAACTTTCCAATCAGCCCTTCACCGCGCTCAATTTTCTCCGCAACCGATTTGAGCGATTTAACAGTGTCGTGTAAATCGGTGTAGAGCGCATCGTCTTCAGACAAAAGTTTACCTAGCGTACCCTTACCGTCCTCCAATTGTTTCATCACATTTGCGAGCGTGTCCGTACTTGCAATCAGGTTGTCGTAAATTGTCGTATCCTCAGAAAAGAGCTTACCCAGCGTTCCTTTTCCCGAATCAATGCGCTTTGCGATGCGACTAACCGTTTCCATCGTGTCGACCATTTCGGTGTAGAGGGTTTCATCCCCCGAAAGTAGTTTCCCAATGGTACCTTCTCCAGAGTCAATGCGTTCGACGACAACACGGAATGCCTTTGTAGTTCGCTCAAGATCGTCAATGATGCCACCGTCAAACAAGCGTTCTCGCAGTTCGCTGACAAGCAGCGCGGCCTCGTTCATCAGATCCGGCGGCGTCTGACCATCAAAAAGCATGTCCTGGGGCAATTGTTTCGATCCGAAAGGCCCCTGATCGATATGCAGATACTGCCCCCCAAGCACGGAGGCTGGCATGATTCTGATACTATACCCTTCACGAATCTCGATATCGGTTTCAAGCAACATGGTCACCACGACCGAATTCGTCTTGAGCAGAATCTCATTAACATTGCCGACTTTCATGCCCCGGACCACAACGGAATCGCCATCGCGCAGCCCCACAACATCGTCGAATTGCGCGTGAACTTTAAAGACATCGCGAAACCAATAGTCCTTGGAGAGCACAATCGTAAACAGTCCAACACCCACAAAAATGAGGAGGATGAAAAGTCCGACGACGGTCTCAACCAAAAGTTCACGTGCCTGACCACTCTTTTTCATGATTCGTTCCTCTCCCAGGGCCCTTTGGCCGTAATATACTGTGCGGCAAGAAAATCTTGCACAAAATCGTTGTCAGATTGAATAAACGCTTCAGGGTCACTGATGTCGATGAATCGTCCCCCATTCAGCATACCGATGCGATCTCCAATTGCCAAAGCACTGTGCAAATCATGCGTCACCACCACGCCTGTCACGCCCAGTTCCTCGCGCAGCTGGTTGATCAATGCATCAATAGAGCGTGATGAAACGGGATCCAAACCAGACGTCGGCTCATCGTAAAGTATGATTTCCGGCTCACGGATGATCGCGCGGGCCAAACCGGCCCGCTTCTTCATACCGCCGGAAATTTCGGAAGGCATGCGGTCGCTGGCGTGGTCGAGTCCGACGCGCTTGAGTGTTATGTTGACGCGATCATCAATTTCACTGCGTGCCATATCGGTCTTTTCAATCAGCGGCAGCGCCACGTTCTCAGCAACGTTCATCCAAGCCAGCATTGCGCCGCCCTGGAAGAGGTAGCCGAAACGTTGGCGGATGCGCTCAAGGTCGTGGGATCCAGCATCGACGATGCTCTCGTCCCCGATAAGAATATCGCCCGAGTCAGGCGTTAACAAACGCACCATATGTTTCAAGGTCACGCTTTTTCCTACGCCACTGGGGCCGCACACGACAAACGTCTCGCCCTTTGCAATATTTAAGTCCATCCCGGCCAAGACCCGATTCTCACCGAAACTTTTAACAACGTTTTTGAATTCAATCATCAGATATAGAACCAGCGCGTGATGAAATAACCCATGACCAGGATGAGGAGAAAAGCCACAATCACGGTCTTGCGCGTGGTGATACCAACACCGACAGCACCGCCTTTGGTATCAAAGCCTTCATTACAGGCGACGGTGGTGATGATGATTCCGAAAATGAGCGCCTTCAACATGCCAACGAAGAGGTCCTTCATCCCTGCATAGAGCGTGGCGTTGTCGAGGTAGGCCGTCCAGGCGACCCCAAGTTGGGTCGAGCCGACAATACCGCCGCCCAGCACGCCCATGACACAGGTATAAAAGGCGATCATGGGCGTCATGACAATCATCGCGGCCATGCGCGGCATCACCAGAAAACGCACAGGATCGATGGACATAATTTCCAGTGCAGCCACTTCCTCCGACACGACCATGGTTCCAACTTGGGCGGCAATGGCCGACCCAACGCAAGCGGCCATGATCAACCCCGTCATGAACGGCCCCATTTCGCGCAGCATGGAGACCATAACGGCCGTTCCGATGTTCACTTCCTGACTAAAACGACGCAACTCAATCCCAGTCTGAAGCGCCAGAATCATACCCGTAAAGAGCCCCACGACCGTGACGACGCCGAGACTCTTAATCCCGGCGACATACATCTGATTGATGATTTCATGGCGCGCACGTTTCGTAAAGGCGTAGCGGAAGCAGAGAAAGGACTGCACCAGCAGAATCGCGCCCAGGCCAGTCGAACGAGAAAATTCAAGCGCGAATCGACCGACGTGGCCAAACAAGCCTCGCGACCGAGGTAAAACAAGACTTTCGTACGTAAAAATAGCTTAATCTCCTGAGTCGGCGGGCAACGCATCGCCCACATCAACGTCACCAATCTTAAAAAGATACAACAAGCGCATCTCTTTTTTCAAACCCTTGTGTCGCATTCCTACCAATCCGCGTAAAATCGACCATCCACCATCGCCGTTGGACACCTTGTTCCGATTAAAGAGCGGAAACACGGACTGGTAGCGATCACCCTCGGCCGATCGCCGGTGACGATATAAACCCCAAAGCAGCTCTGATTCTTTGGCATCACCCTTTCGTGTGTTCGTATACAGCGTCCACAATGGCGCAAGATTCCGTTCAATGGATCCGGTGTGCTTGAGCGGCCAAAGTTCGAGTAAACGCACGCGGGCCGTTTGCCCTTCACGTTGATAAGAAAACAGCGGCCAGAGTTTAAGGTAACGGCTCAGATGCTCTGATGTCGCCAATGCTTTTTCATCCTGATAGTACAAGAACGGCAGAACATAGCGCCGACGAAAAATTGTATCCCGGCGTGTCACGTCCTGGTTTCGAACAATCGGCCACATAAAAAAGCTGCTTTCTACCGGACCAACCGACTTGTGACCCCAAATCGGCCAAAGATACAACTGCTTCTTTTTCCCATCGCGATACCGAACAAATGGCCAAGGCGCCTGAATTTCAGTCTCACCACCCATGCGCGCATATTTAAAGAATGGCGGAAGCACCCAACGCGAGAAGCCGTTCTTGTGCTTGATATTCCCGAACAGCGGCCATAGCACAAACCCGCGCGCGCCCTCCCCGCCCGGCGTTGTGGCGTAGTGGGTCCAAATCGGCCACATGACAAACTGTGCGCTTCCCTTATCCTGATGCGTCGCATGTCCGTAAAAAGGGAAGAAACGCGTCGCCTTCAACGTATCACTTTCGGTACGCGAGAAGAACGGCCACAACCAATTCACGCTATGAAGATCCTTACGCCACATTTCTGCATAGAGCGGAAACAGTGCAAAGCGGATGCGGTCATAAGTGAGCACCTCGCGAACATCACCCCAGAACGGAAAGAGTCCAGTATAGCGCTCGCCCGCCTGCGTGCGCCCGGTCATAAACAAAGGAAAGATGACCGTTCGAAAGCGCGATTTAGCTGTCGTATCGAAATCATGACCGTAGGCGATCAGAAAGCGCCAGAATCGATCGCCATCGCGATCTCGTACCATGCCCAATGGCCATAACATTTCCGTCAACACCCGGCCATGCTCGAGATCCTCGGTCTGTGACCAAAATGGGCGCAGCGCATTGAAGGACATGGCATTCGTGAGCGACTGGCGCTCCCAAAGGGGGCCCAACGCGCGCTCACGCAGCGCCGTCTCGAGCGTTAGATCGCGCGCGTAAACAGGACCTAGATCTCGTATCGCCTGAAAATCGGATGATGGGCTATGCGACCACGACGCGGGCCAATTCATGGCTTGTGCAGAAACGCAAAGGCATAGCAGCAGAACAACGGTATGACCTGCGCGAAACCGAAAATGCGTCTGTCTCCTCGTCAGCATCATGCCTCAGCATGTTTCGTAAAATAGGCGTTGATAACATCCTCGCAGCCGAACATCTGCGCGATCAATGCCGTGCGCACCCACATCCCGTTACGTACCTGACGCCAATAGACCGCACGTGGGTCACGATCCACATCCGGATGTATCTCATCACGTCGCGGAAGCGGATGCATGATGACGGCAGTTCCTTTGAGCAGCGACAACGTTTCCACGTTGATTGAAAAACGACTGAAGTCGACCTTCGAACTCTCGCCATCAACCTCGTCCCATTCGTCCTGGATACGCGTCATATAAACCGCATCCGCATTGGGAAGGCAGGCCTCCAAATCGTCGTTCAGATCATAGCGCACGCCCGCCGCCTCCAAAGCGGCAATGATATCATCACCAATTTGAAATTTATCCGGCGCAACAAAACTCAGATGCACAGCCTCATAGGACAACAATAACTGCGCGAGCGAACGAACGGTGCGTCCGCGCGCCAGATCCCCACAAAAAACGATATGCTTGCCATCGATGCCGCCCTGGCGCTCAAAACTGCGCGATAGCGTATAAATATCCAAAACAGCCTGTGTCGGATGTTGATCGGCGCCCGACCCTGCATTCACGATGGGAACAGGGCGATCGCTCTGCGAAAGCACCCAGGCCGTGCGTTCAGCAAGGCCTTTTTGCATGGTCCGCATGATGATCAAATCGAAATACGAACTAAAGGTGCGCACAGAGTCTTCGCGTGACTCCCCTTTCACCTCGCTCGATGTCGCTGTGTCGCGCACTTCGCCCAGACGCAGCCCCAAAATTTCACAGGCTGCACAAAATGACAGAAACGTACGTGAACTCGGCTGAGAAAAATACAACATGGCGCGTTTATCGCTCAGTAGCGATGTCAGAAAATCGCGTCCCGCGCGCTGTTTGGAAATCATTCGAATGCGCGTTGCAAAGGTGCAGACACGCTCCAAGTCGGAGCGCGAGAACTGCTGGGCGACGAGCACATGCTCAGGAATGCCGTCGTGCATCAAATAACGTCCCTTTTCCTCCGGCGACATCACATTGAAATCGTCCCAGGGCACGTCCTTTAAGGCTAACCTGCCTTTTTCTTCTTCAGCCGACATCATTGCTCTCCCGCGAAACGCCCGCGCGCACTATGCCTTCACGCCAATCGACGCAACCAACATCGCTTTGATGGTATGCATTCGATTCTCCGCCTGATCAAACACTTTCGAAAAAGGTGCTCTAAACACTTCGTCTGTGACCTCAAGCGCGCCGGAATCTGCGGTCATTTCAGTATTGTGGTCATGGAAGGCAGGAAGACAGTGCAAGAAAATGGCACGGTCGCTTTCAAGATTCCCAGTCGCCTGCATCAAGGGCATGTTCACCTGATACGGTTTAAGCAAGGTAATCCGTTCCGCTTGCTTGTCTTCCTCGCCCATCGAGACCCAGACGTCCGTATAGATGACGTTGGCGCCAACAACGCCAGCCATAGGATCATTGACAACATCGACCGTGCAGGCATTGCGCTCGGCCAGGAGACGGGCGCTTTCGACGAACCCCGCATCTGGCGTCAGTTCCGGAGGCGTGCAGTTGACGAAATGAACACCGGACTTGGCGCAGCCCAGCATGAGCGAATTCGCCACGTTGTTTCGTCCATCGCCAACATAGGCGACTTTGAGCCCTGCCAAGCTACCGAACGATTCTTTGATCGTAAATAGGTCCGCTAAACTCTGCGTCGGATGGGCATCGTCCGTCAGCCCGTTCCAAACAGGGACGCCCGAATGCTCCGCAAGGAGTTCAACCGTGCGTTGCGCGAAACCACGAAACAGAATGCCGTCAAACATTCGCCCAAGAACGCGCGCCGTGTCGGCTGGTGACTCCTTCTTGCCCAGATGCATCTCGCGTGCAGAGAGATACTCAGCCCGGCCGCCTTCATCCGCAATCGCCACACTGGCGGCACAGCGGGTCCGCGTGGACATCTTTTCAAAAATCAGAGCAATGTGCTTCCCAGCCAGACGCTCTCCGCGCTCGCCACGTTTCTTGAATGCCTTCAATTCACTCGACAAATCAAGCAGATGACGAAAATCGTCATCACTCAGATCGTTCAACGTCAGCAAATGACGCCCCATCAAAGAATTTTGCTTACCCATAAGTCTCCCGCCGCAGGCACGCACGGAGTATGAATGCCTGTTCATACGGCAAACGCGTTTCTCAACCTGCAACAAATTAGGACATAGAATATGAGAACGACGCCCGCACGGCAATCCTTTTGCGCGAATTGGATGCGGGCTCAAGCGGGCGACAACATGCGCTCAACACCATTTTTGAATTGCTGCAGAAGCGCATCAGATTAGTATGCTGCATGGATATTGATTTACCAAAGCGCCTTGTCATCATTGCCGGCAAGGGATGCTACCCCCTTCTATTGGCGCAATCAGCCCGCGCACAGGGCGTCAAACACATCACGTCGATCGCCTTCAACAAGGAAACCGACAAGGCCATCGAAACGCTGTCGGATGACACCCGTTGGATCTATATCGGTCAATTGCAGCGCCTTCTGGACGAGATCAGCGACAGCAAAGCCACCGCGGCCGTCATGGCCGGTCAGATCACCCCTACCCATCTTTTTCGCGTACGCATGGACGGCAAAATGCTGGCCCTGCTCAAATCGCTGCCCGCACGTAATGCGCACACGATCTTTTCAGCCGTGGGTGACCAGCTGGCCGACATCGGGGTCACATTGTTACCCGCATCATCGTTCATGGAGACCCACATGCCTTTGGCGGGCAACTTGACCACGGCCCTTCCAGATCCAAACGTGCAGTCCGACATCCAGCTCGGCCTGCGTGTCGCCAGCGCGACCAGTCACCTTGACATTGGTCAGACCGTGGTCGTCAAGGACGGCACCATTCTCGCCGTGGAAGCCTTCGAAGGCACCGACGATACGCTACGACGGGCGCACAAACTGGGTGGCGACGGCATGACGGTCGTCAAACTGGCGAAACCCGGACACGACATGCGCTTTGACATTCCGATTGTCGGCGATCGCACGATCCGAATCCTTAAAAAATGCAAAGCCGCCGCGCTCGCCGTAGAAGCGGGGCGCTGCATTCTTTTGGGCCGAGAAGACATTATTCCAATGGCCAACGACGCAGGACTGGTTGTCGTCGCAGTTTCCGCCGATGAGGTGGCCCACATTCAGAAGAACGAAATGAAATCAGGAGATTCCGCGTGAGCACATCAGAAAAAACAGTTCGTGTCGGCGTTGTCGGCGTGGGCAGCCTTGGCGAAACACATGCACGCATCTATTCGGAGCTGCCCGGCGCCGAGCTCGTCGCCATTTACGACACGGACAATGATCGTGCGACGCAGATCGCAGCCCAATACGGCACGACGGCAGCACCTTCGCTGGACGCACTCGCCGAACAAGTGGATGCCGTCAGCATTGTCGTACCCACGAATTTCCACCTAGAGGTCTTCAACCAGTTGATTGAACATGATGTCCACATGCTGGTCGAAAAACCCATTGCCGCCACGACAGAGGAAGCAGAGACCATGGTTGCGCTTGCTCACAAGCGTAACCGTATTCTGCAGGTTGGACATGTGGAGCGATTCAACCCAATCATGAGCTTCCTCGAAGAAAACCTGTCACGCCCACAATTTATCGAAGTCAATCGTCTCGGGCCCTATCCGCCGCCACGCGATGGCGCCCGACCGCGCGGCACCGAAGTCAGCGTCGTACTCGACCTCATGATCCACGACCTTGAGATCATCCTTCATCTGGTCAAAGACGACATAAAATCGATTCACGCCGTAGGTGTGCCCGTACTAAGCCCAACTGAAGACATCGCCAACACCCGTATATCATTTATGAACGGTTGCGTAGCCAATGTCACCGCAAGCCGTATCAGCATGGAACGGACACGTAAAATTCGCGTTTTCCAGGACGACTCTTACGTCTCACTCGACTACATGAATCAATCGGGTCACTTGCACCGCAAGACGGCAACCGGCATCGAAACAGCTGAAGTGCCCATCGAAAAACGCCAACCTCTGGTCCTAGAACTGGACGCTTTTATTGCCTGCGTCCGTGATCAGTCGACGCCTCTGGTCTCTGGTAGCCACGGATCCAAAGCGCTCGACCTGGCGGTAGAAATATGTCGCCAAATACGCGAATCCCCGTCCTGATGGCGACAAACCCATTGCCCGGAATCACGACCCATGTCTAAACGCGTTTGCATCATCGCCGGCGAAGTGTCGGGAGACCTGCATGCGGCGGCCCTCGTTCGTGCGCTAGCGGAAAAAGACCCGACGCTCACCTTTTTCGGAACCGGCGGCGACAAGATGCGCGCCGCGGGTGTGGACACGCTATACGATGTCGAGCAATTGGCGGTCATGGGCATTTCCGAAGTGCTACGCCGCTATCCCTTTTTCCGCCGCATGTTCAAGCACCTGTGTCGTCAGCTGGATTCCCGCAAACCCGATATTCTTGTGCTCGTGGATTACCCTGGTTTCAATTTACGCTTTGCGCAGCAGGCCCATCGACGTGGCATCAAAACCGTGTTCTACATTTCACCACAAGTATGGGCATGGAAAAGCTCACGTATTCCCAAGATGGCGGCCTGCCTCGACCACCTCATCACAATTTTCCCTTTTGAAGCGCGCTACTTCAAGGGCACGTCCCTGCCGGTGACCTTCGCTGGGAATCCGCTCGTGGACGAACTGCAGCAGGATCCAGACGTGCCCCCCACTGCGGTAGCATCGGACACGCCGACCATTGCCTTACTCCCAGGAAGCCGCGTGCATGAAATTCGGCGCTTACTGCCCGTCATGCTAAAGGCCTGTGAACGTGTCGCCGCCGAACGACCGGACGTGCGGTTCGTCATCGCATCTGCCAGCGACTCGCTGACCCCACATATCGAAGCGCAGATAAGAGAACAGGCAGGCACAGCCGCCGACCACATCTCGGTTGTCACCGGATCCACGCGCGCCATTCTGTCCGAGGCACGTGCCGCCTGGGTCGCCTCAGGGACAGCCACAGTGGAAACCGCGCTTCTACGCTGCCCAATGGTCATCACCTACCGCGTCGCGCCACTTACATTTGCCCTCGCTCGGCGCATCGTCAAAGTGGATCACATCGGCATGGTGAACATCATTGCCGGACGTCGGCTGTGCCCCGAGTTTGTGCAGGATCAAGCCACCGCCGAAAATCTGGCCAGTGCCATCACGCCCCTGATCGATGACGGCGACGCGCGCCAGGAGATGCTGGACGGCCTCGCCGAGGTGTCCAAAGCACTTGGGGAGCCCGGCGCCGCCCAGCGCGCCGCGACTGTGGTTCTAGACGTTCTAAACGATTAAAACGTCGTCACGTCGCTGGGCTTCTCACGATACGTCATCTTGACGTCAACGTGATCATGGCCACTTGTCTTCAAACCACGACGTAATGCATCACCCGCCAACTGGAGGCTGTTGCATTCATCACTCAAGTGCGCCGCGTAAACAACTTTCAGTGTGGGTCCTGCAACATCACGAATCAGCTCCTCGGATTGGGCGTTCGAGAGATGCCCCTGACGACCCGAAATACGTTGTTTAAGTGACCAGGGTCGCCGTGAGTTACTCAGCAATACGGGATCGTAATTACATTCCAACACAATGCCATTACAACCACTCAAATGGTCGCGAATCACGTTGGTGGGCATCCCCATATCCGTCGCGACAGCAACACGACAGTCTCCGCACGAGATCACATAACCGACCGGATCATAACCGTCGTGTGGAATTGAAAAAGGCGACAGCGTCAGGTCCCCGATCGCGAATGAACTGCCCGTCGTGAATACATTCCATTGCGCTTCTTGCAAGCCTTCAACACGTGACAATGCTTCGACCGTGCCCTGGTTGGCGTAGAGCCCTATATCCTGCTTGCGATGCATGACGGGCAAGCCCTTGCGGTGGTCATCATGCTCGTGCGTGACGCACACGGCGTCCACATCGTCAAGCGACACGCCAATAGCGCTCAAACGCTTGCTTGTTTCACGCGTACTTAACCCAGCGTCGATCAGAATACGTGTCGTCGCGGAGGCCACATAGGTCGAATTTCCAGCGCTGCTGCTGGCGAGGACACACATGCTCAGACTCATTGTCTCTCCTAAAGCTCGATACCCTGCAGCACAATCGCAAGCCACTCAAATGAATTCATGGCGACTGAAAGCAAAAAGTGTGCTAAACAGGCGGTTGTAAGTGTTTTAATTTTGACGTAAGCGCAGACCGCCCATAGATTGATGTTATATCTAACGAGGAACACCATGCCAAGTCAAACACTCTCGATGAGTCAGCAGCAGAAGATGCAGATGATACTGGCGCCACAGCTGCGCCAATCGCTGGAAATGCTGCAACTCCCCATCCTTGAACTGCGCGCCATGGTGCAGCAAGAAATCGAACAGAACCCGACCCTTGAAGAAGGCCCCAGCCGAGATGAAAAGATTGAAATAGAACCCGGCGATGGCAGCGTTGAGGAAAGCGCGGAACTGGACTTCAAAGAGGAATTCGACGTCCTTTCAAAGCTTGACGAAGAGTGGCGCGACTATTTCTTTCAGGAATTTCAAAGCTCTGGCGGATATGACCAAGACAAAGAAGACAAACGACAGTTTCTCTTAGACTCTCTACCGCAACAGGAATCCCTTCAGGAACACCTGCTTAATCAACTAAACCTAGCAAGCTTGCCGGAAGCCGATACGCAAATCGGCGAATTGATCATCGGTAGTATTGACGATGACGGGTACCTGACCACTGAGCCTGCCGAATTGGCCGATTCCGCTGGTTGCGATGTCGAACACCTGGTCGAAGTATTGGAGGTCATCCGGGAGTTTCACCCGACGGGTGTCGGCACACAAAATCTTCGCGAATGCCTCCTGATGCAATTAGAGCGCCTGGGAAAAAAAGACACGCTTGCATGGCGGATCGTCGACGAGCAACTCGACAGACTTGGTGCCAAAAAGTATCAGGAAATCGCCCGTACGCTCAAGGTGAGCATGGACGAAATCGAAGACGCCTCAAAGGTGATCGCCACGCTCGACCCCAAACCGGGTCGCCTCCTCTCTGAGGAACCCGTTACCTACGTTTTCCCCGAAATTGCTGTGCAGAAAGTCGACGGCGAGTACCAAGTCGTGCTCAATGACGATCACCTCCCCCACGTACGAATCAGCAACAACTACAAACGCATCCTTAGCGACCCCACCACAAAACCTGAAGTGAAAGCCTACGTGCAGGAGCGTATTCGATCAGGCGCGTTCCTGATAAAGAGCATTCACCAGCGCCAACGCACGATTGAGCGTATCGCTACAGAAATCGTATCCAACCAGATCGCCTTCCTTGAAAACGGCGTTTCGCATCTAAAACCTATGACCATGGCCTCCATCGCGGAAGTCGTCGGCGTACACGAAACCACCGTCAGCCGAGCGGTCTCCGGAAAATATATGCAAACCCCGATCGGCCTCTACGAACTGAAGTACTTTTTCACACCCGGCATCCAACTGGCCGACGGCACCCAGATTTCGAACAAATCCGTAAAGGACATCATCGCGACCATCGTGAGCAATGAAGATGGGACGTCGCCGCTCTCCGACCAGGATATTGTCGAAAATCTAACCGAACAGGGCATCAAAATCGCACGCCGTACGGTAGCCAAATACAGACTGATGCTGCGCATTCCCCCTTCACACATGCGCAAAGGATTTTAGGCCGAATCCCGTCGCCACGCCCTTTGCGTATAGGCCCTGATGGCGACCCAGCGCTCACGGCATGGTTTCCCCGTAATGAAACACGTTCAAAATCTGCTCAAAAAGCTAGAGCCCGTGCTGCGCGAGGCCTTGACGTCGAGGACTGCGCTTTCAACGCACACCATTCCCGGCTCGGCCGAAGCCATTTACAACTGGACCTTGAATCAGAGCCTTAACCACGACGTGCTCGTCGTCACGGCGGGCGCCACAGCGCTCGAAGAACGCCACCAGGACTTGCTGACCCTCGCGCCCAAAAAAGGGATCACCGACGAACGTCTTTTGTATCTCCCCCCGGCGGACATTCATTCGGAAACCGATTTGATGCACGGCGACCTGGACCTGACCGGTCTGCGCGTCAACACCTTGCTGCGCATGCTACGCCCGCCAGACGCCCCGCGCCGCAATCCCTTTCTGGCGGTGACGTCGATTCAGGCACTACTGCAACCTGTCCCCCAGCCCAGCCAACTTCAGGACCGCACACTCACCTTGTCCCTTATGGACAACTATGAACGCGAAACATTGTCCGCCACCCTGATCGACCTCGGTTATGCGCCCGTTCCAGAAGTGCAGGACAAAGCCCAGTTCGCGATCAAGGGTGGCATCGTTGACGCATGGCCCATCACCGATGACTGGCCACTGCGCATTGAGTTCTTTGGATCCGAAGTTGAGTCAATCCGCGCCTTCGACCCCGTGACGCAACGCTCGGTTTCCAAACCGGGTCAGGCCCGCTTCGTCCCGACGCGCGATCCCAACGTGGCACAGGCGGATAGCGCCACATCAAAAACCACAACAATTCGCCCTTATCTTCCTGCCGGGACCATCATCCTCTGGTCGGACTGGGATGCCATTCAAGAACACGCCGAGATCTATACCGACAGCATGGCAGAATCCGACGCGTCCCTAATCGCACTTGAAGACTTGGTTGATGAACTGGCTGCATCGCATCCTTGTCAGATACGCTTTGAAGCCGCACCCAACGATCCCGCGCCTTTTCCGCAAGTGCATCCCTTGCACAGACAAGTCGACTTACCGCGCGATGTTTTTGAACCTGATCTGCTGGCCGCATCCCGAAAAACCATTTTTGACGATCTTGCCAAACGAAGCAGACAACGTGAGAAGGTCTGGATGTACCTCGAGACCAAAGGTTCTTTCGAACACATCAGCCAAGAGCTCGGGTCGCGCGCAAAACAGATCAAAACCATTCAGGGCACGCTATCGAGCGGCTGGGTGTGGCCCGACTTTAGAACGATTTTTGTCAGCGAATCGGACGTCTATGGACGCAAGAAAGCGCGCGCACAACGGTACCGCCCCAGTCCCTCAACCGGCACATCAACGTCGCCGCACACGGCGCGTGTAGCCGACCTGGCCGTGCTCGAACCCGACGACCTCGTCGTGCACGTCGAACATGGTGTCGGCCGCTATCTGGGCGTTACTGAAATTGACTTCAATGGTCAGCGTCAGGAAGTGATCAGCATCGAATACGCCGATAACGCAAAGCTGCATGTCCCCATCACCCATCTGCAACTGCTTAGCCGCTATGTAGGAGTCGGCGATCGCAATGTACGCCTGCACCGATTGGGTGGTAAACGTTGGGAAAAGGATAAAAGTGACGCCGAACGCGCGGTACGCGACCTCGCCTCCTCGCTGCTTGAAGTTCAGGCGCATCGCGACCTGCTCAAAGGCTTCAATTTCCCTGAAGACGTCCCCTGGCAGCGCGATTTCGAAGCCGCTTTTCCGTTTCGCGAGACGCCCGATCAGATCCGCGTGATTGCCGATGTCAAAAAGGACATGGAGTCCTCCCGCCCAATGGATCGCCTCATCTGCGGCGACGCCGGCTACGGCAAAACAGAAGTCGCCATGCGAGCCGCCTTCAAAGCCGTTCTGGCCGGAAAACAGGTCGCGGTGCTCGTGCCGACAACCATTTTGGCGCAACAACATTACGAAACTTTTTCGGAGCGTCTCTCAGCCTACCCCTTCCGCGTTGAAGCGCTAAGTCGCTTCTGCACGCAATCCGCGCGAACCGCGATCGTGGCTGGGCTCCGCGATGGCAGCATCGATATCGTCATTGGCACGCATGCGCTGGTTCAGAAACACGTCGCGTTCCAGAACCTTGGACTTGCGATCATTGACGAAGAACAGCGCTTTGGCGTAGCGCACAAAGAACGCCTCAAGCAAATGCGTCGCATGGTGGACGTCCTGACCCTGACGGCGACGCCCATCCCACGCACGCTATACATGGGCCTCACCGGCGCCAGAGATCTAAGCCTCTTGCAGACGCCCCCGCGCGAGCGTATGCCCATTGAAACGACGGTGGCACGGGATAATGACAAGGTCATCGTGGAAGCCGTTCGACGAGAGCTTCAGCGCGAGGGGCAGGTGTTCTATCTCCATAACCGGGTCATGACGATAAATCGGGTGTACGACCGCCTACGCGCACTGCTTCCCGAAGCGCGCATAGCCGTCGGACACGGCCAGATGAGTCCCCCACAACTGCGGGCCATCATGGCCGCATTTGTCGCAGGCCAATACGACGTGCTGCTGTGCACCACGATCATCGAGAGTGGCGTCGATATCCCACGCGCAAACACCATTGTGATTGATCGTGCAGATCGATTTGGAATTGCAGATCTGTACCAACTGCGCGGTCGCGTCGGGCGCTCCAACCGTAAAGCTTTTGCCTACTTGCTGCTTCCGGCGCACGGACGAATCGACTCGGAAGCGCGCAAACGTATCGATGCCATCAAGCGTCATTCCGCGCTAGGCGTTGGGTTTAGTCTGGCGATGCGTGACCTCGAAATACGCGGCGCCGGTAATCTGCTTGGCCGCAACCAGAGTGGACACATCACCGCCGTCGGTTTTGGACTGTATTGCCAGCTTTTAAAGCGTACCGTCGCACAGTTGAAGGGTGAACCGCTGCCAACGGTCATCGATGTGGAGCTGCAGCTCGACTTCGTCGACTTGTCGCCACGCGCGGCAACGTCCGAATCAGCCGCGGCTTTGCCGTATGAGTATGTCGACGAAGAGCCGCTGCGCCTGGATGTTTACAAAAAGCTGGCCGAAGTCGTCACGGTCGACGATGTGACACGGCTGCGAGAGGAACTTCTGGATCGATTCGGCCCACTGCCTCCACCTGTCAAACGCCTGCTGCAAATCGCTGATCTACGCATTCTTGCGCACGCTCATCAGCTGCAAACCGTACGTGTTCGCGCCGGCAGACTTCACCTGGCCCGAAATGGCGTGTATCTGAAACACGGCAAGCGTTTCCCCCGATTGCGTGGAGAAACGCCGGACATGCAGTTGGACGAGATCGGCGAGCTCATCGAGACCCTCGAGTCGTGGGCCGCCGC
>JBLHHU010000007.1:0-34806 GCA_047615735.1 Kiritimatiellia bacterium
GTGCCCGGCGCCACCTATGATGACATGGTTGGCAACATCATGGAAATCAAGGCGCGTAGTGGTCCCGTCATTGCGGTGGTCTACGAGGGCGACCAGAAAATTGAAATGACCGGTGTTGACCCTGAAAGTCACCCCGACGATGTGTCGGGCCACCCGAACGACATGATTTGGATTCCGCCAACGGTCGAATTGATTTCGCCAGCATTGATCGCGATACCGCTTCAATTGCTCGCCTATCACATCGCCGACCTGCGCGGTGAAAACATTGACCAACCGCGCAATCTCGCCAAGACGGTCACGGTAAAGTAAATCACGTCGCCGCTCTGCGCGACGATGAACATGGAGCAGGCAAGACCAATGCAATCCAGGCACTGTGTGAATCGACTTGTTCTCGTTCTGTCGCTTTTTGGTGTGACTGCGACGTTTGGTCAAGCCATTGACGTTCTCGTTCAACAAGCCAACAAGGGTGATGCGGCGGCCTACGCGAAAATTCTAAATGCCGGCATGGCCAATTACGCCTTTCTGAAGCGCGGTGCACCGGAATCCGAAGACGTGCGTGCACGGTTGCGCGTTGACTTGCGTTCGCGGCGCGACACTGCGGCGCGCGCAAAAGGCTTGGTCGTTCACGAATGGGGCGCTAGTCGCTTTCTTCAGAATGCGGACAATAAATTAATCGAATCGGCACCTGAGAAAAACGACGATCTCCCGTCATGGGTACGGCAATGGAGTGTTATCCCGCTTGCCGGGCATACTGAATTGCTCGTGCGGCCCATCATCTGTTTCTACGCCGAGCGTCCGGTCACGCTCACGGTTTCCCTTGTGAGTCGCACCGGCATTCTGACGCAATGGTGGCCAGACGTGACCAATGTCGCGCCGCCGCGTCCGCCGCCCGGCGATTTGCCCGTGTGGCGCGGAGGTGGCCGATTGAGCTGGTTGAACACGCTTATCAATCCGTTTTCAGATCAGGAGCTCCTTGCTGCGCCCGAGAATTCGACGTGGTCAGCTGCGCGCGACGCCGACGCCGCTGTGGTGACGGTCAATGGCTCCAGTGAAAAATTTCTGTATTACGGTGGTGTCCTGCGTGGCCTACCGCTCGTCAATGTTGACGTGGCTGACGGCGCCGTAAAGCTCAAGAACACGGCCACATATGACATCGCCTCCCTTTGGGTCGTGAGCATTCGAAACGGCCACATGCGACATCATGTGTTGTCGCCAATGGGTGCCGCTGAAACGGCACTTTTGGATGTCGCGGTGACCGACAGCGACCCGCTCGTGTCCAGTGCGGCGCCGCTCATGGCGTTCGCGTTGCGCGAGGCGCTTGAAGAAGCAGGGCTTTTTCCTCGTGAAGCCGAAACGCTGGAGGGTCTCTGGCATGAGGAGCTGTTTGCCACGGATGGTCTGCGCATCATTTACATGCGCCCACGGAAGCGCGTGGATGCGACGGTGCAATTGGCGATTTCGCCTGCGATGCCGTCACTGGTGCGCGCCTTTTTTACGACAATTGAGTGCATGTCGCCCATGGGAGGGCAGGACGTGTTGGGGTATATCGAGCAATTGGCGTCCGAGTCGTTCGAAGCGCGCGAAGCGGCTCAGCGCGCGCTTCTTCAGAATGCACCACTCTGGCGCGACGTGTTGGAGGAGGCTCGCGATTCGGCTGACGATCCCGAAGTTCAATCCCGCCTCGAGCAAATTCTTTCGCCACCGGATGCGCGATAATCCGCCGAATGCGTTGGGTGCAGGACAGAATGGGGCTAGTTTACGGGGTTGCAGAACGGTTCCTTCTGCTCTTAAGAACTTCACAGAAGGTCGCGGAGGACGCGAAGTAAAGAACCGGCCCGTCTTCGTGCAGTGCTGCTACGCCGTGGCAGGCGGAGCCCCACTCGAGATTCGCTGCGCTGACTATATGGTGCAGGGCAAAGCCGCCAGGCGCGATAATGGGAGCGCGTACCCCTGCCCCGACCGGTCCTCTTGGAGCCCGGCGGGCTCCGCCGGCAGCAGTGGTTGAGCCTTTGCGTCCTTCTGTGAATGGGTTTCAGAGTTGATGCGGGAACGGTGATGGTAGCGTTCGTGTCCTGCGCCCGGGTGTGTTGAACGTGTCGTTTTGCTACGCGTCACTACTTGTTTTTGGCCGGCAGGGAACGCCCCAGCTTTTTTAGGACTGCCTGCAAATCTTCCCAGGTATTGCGTTTCGCCTGTTTCGTCGCCGCAGACGTTTCGTCGCGCAACAGAAGCTCGGGATGAAAGGTTGGCATGACGTGTATGCCGTCGTAGCTCTGCCAGTGACCACGAAGGGCGCTGATGTCGTGGGACGTGCCGAGCAATGCGTTGGTGGCCGTTGCGCCGAGGCAGATGATGACCTTTGGCTGCAGAGCGGCCAATTGCGCCTTTAAGTAGGCACTGCACGTTTCAATTTCGTGGTCCGTGGGTGTTCGATCTTTTGGCGGGCGGCATTTGACGATGGTGCCGATCCAAACGTCGTCGCGTGTGTACCCCATGGCGGTGATCATTTTCGTCAATAGGTCGCCCGCGCGTCCAACGAAAGCCTGGCCCTGTTGGTCCTCGTCTTGCCCGGGGACGTCGCCAATGAAGGCGATCTCAGGCTGCTGGGATCCCTGTCCTGGCACGGTGCGTGTGCGCGCTTTGCAAAGATCACAGCGTGTACAGACGTCCACATCGCGTGCGATGGCCTGCATGCTGTTAAGCGTCGTGCCTGGGGCGGCGTTCCCTGTGGCCGGCCGTGACGCTGGCGATACTGCGGGTTGCGGATTGCGTAATGCGTTCAGCGCGGCGGGGTCAATGTCGACACGCCCACGTCCTTCTTCAATTTCGTGGCGAAGGTAGCCTGAGAAGGCATCGAGAATCTTTTCGAGCGCCATCGTTATTTACCCATTGGCGGCAACCGTGTCCGCCGTTTCCGGGGTGTCGATGGTGACGCGTTCCATCAAGGGCGTGGCGATTACATAAATCACGATGGCGATGCCGGTGCAGCAGGCGAGCACGAGCAGCGGTTGGCGTGTGACGACGATCATCGTGACCGTAATAATGAGGCTCAGGCTGAAGTGCTGGCGGTGAGGTTTGCGGTAGTTCAGGTTCGTGACCTGTAGCACCAATAGAATCCCCGTAAATATGCCCATGAATGTCGATAGCGAAAGGGCGGCCTGCATGGGAAGTCCTGCCGTGGTTTCGGAGTGGCGTAGCAAGACGAACAGGCACAGCCAAATCGCTGACACAGGAATGGGTAAGCCACGAAAGGCGTGGATGCCGCGTTGTTCGTCTTGTTTGCCGCCGCGTGTGAAGCGTATGACGCCGGACATAATAATGGCAAAAACAATAAACGCCGCCGCCTGGTTTTGTCCGGAACATAGCGCGGTGTAGGCGAGGATGGCTGGCGCGACGCCGAAGCAAATGGTGTCGACGAACGTGTCCAGTCGGGCGCCGAACGCAGACTCCCCTTTAAGGGCGCGGGCAAGCGTTCCGTCAACGCCGTCCATGAGCGCAGCGATGATGATCAGTTGCGCGGCCCGGACGGCATTTCCCGAAATGGCTTCCATCATACCGAGCGTGCCAATAAGCAGAATCGATAGGGTGAACGCACTGAGGCAATGCTGGCGAATGTTGTTCATAATTGATTTCCTGCTCGCGACAATACGGTATGTGTTGCTCGGTTGCAAGATCAGGTGTCTGTCCCTGAGGGGGATTGCGTGGTGTGGCTTCTGGCGCTTGCGTGACCTTTGCAGGCCAGTAGTAGCGCTATGAGTAGGAGGCTTGCGTTGCGAAGCAGGCTGTGCCATCCGATCTTATCCTCGGCGTCGGATCCTGAAAAACAACCGCATGAAATGTCGAGGCCGCGGGCAAGTGCGGAGCCCTGCGCCGCCAGAAACACCACCAACATGGCCGCAATGAGCGTTGCGGCGGGCGCGCGGTAGCGTGGCCAGAGGACGAAGACGGCGGCGCATATTTCGAGCCACGGCAGGTAAATGGCCAACAGGGATACGCTGCTGTTTGGGAGCAAGGCGTAGCGCTGAATGGATTGGCCGAACAGGGACGGGTCGGCAATTTTTGGCCAAGCGGCATAGGCAAAGACCGCGCCCAGAAGCATGGCTCCAGCCCACATGAACAGATTGATGCGTCGGATGTCTGTCATGGCGTGCCTTCTAACGCAGCGCCTGACCACTCGGCATAACCACCCACGAAAATGAGCACATTGGTAAAGCCGTCTTGCAGCAGGCGTTTGCCGAGTGTCATAGAGTCCTCGCATTCCTTGCCCGCACAATACACCAGCACGGGTAGATCGGGGATAAGCATGGAGGCCACGTCTGGATACGTGTGGTCCATGTCGTCGGTCGGGCATGAGAACGCTCCGGGAATGTGACCTTGTCCGTAGAGATCCAGCGAACGCGCATCGAGGATCATGGCAGAACCCGTATCTACATGCATGCGAACCTGTTCGAGTGAAACCACGTTCAAACCTGCCTTGGCGGCAAGCGTTTCCATGCGTGTTGACCAATCCTGCGACCACGCGAGGCGATTCGGCGACAAAACATTGGCCGCCGTGCCCGCGCAGATGGCTGTGATTAGAATGATGCAGATGTGTTTGGACATGGTGCTATTAGAGGCTGCCTATCGTGAGAAGGGCATTGTGATTTGCCCGCGCCATCCGCGTAAAGCAGAATCGAAATCCTCTTCATCGCGCGTGGCCCTTGCGCGCCATTGCTGCCTTCGTTATATTCTGGGTATGTATCATCAAGTACGTCGACGTGTTCTGGTGCTCGTGAACCCGAAATCCGGGTTGCGTTCGTCCTTTGATTCAATGCGGCGTGCCATCGACAACGCCTTTGATACCGCCGGTACCGATTTGTCGTACCAGTTCTCACAGAGTGCTGAGGACGGTATCGCTAAGGCCCGTCGCGCGATCGACAAGAACATCGACATTGTCTTGGCCGTAGGAGGGGATGGCACGATTAGTACGATTGGCCGCGAACTCATCGGTTCGTCTATTGCGCTGGGTGCTATTCCGACCGGGAGCGGAAACGGATTCGCGCGGCATTTCGGTATCCCGATGTCGCCCGAGAAGGCCGTGGATGCATTGGCGTCGGGCTCGACCATGGATATTGATGTCGGCGCGGCCGACGATACGCCTTTCCTTGTCACATGCAGCATGGCTTGGGAAGCCGCCATTGCGGAATCCTTTGCCAAATCGCCCGTGCGCGGGATCCTGCCTTATGTCTTCGCGGGGATGCACGAATTCTTCGACTACACGCCGCAAGACCTGGAGGTCGTTTTGGATGGGGGCGCGCCGATGCGTTTTAAGGCGCCTATGATTTGCACCGTCGCCAATCTGTCGCAGTTTGGTGGTGGGGCAAAAATTGCGCCTAATGCCCGAGCGAACGATGATCATCTCGAACTCGTGATCGCCTTGCGTCAGGATCTTGCCAAGCTCATTGCGAACATTGGGCGTCTGTTTGACGGATCGCTTCAGACCATTCCCGAGGTGCAATCGTTTCGATTCAAAGATCTGATCGTGAGGCGATCACGCGCGACACCGATCCAAATCGACGGTGAATTGGTTCAGGCAGGTGCGGAAGTGCACGTGTCGGTGGAATCAGACAAGCTGAAAGTTCTGGTTCCCTGATCGGGCGTGGCCGATGCGCGTCCGGAGCCTAATACATCTTTTCGTATTCGCCCTTGCTGACGCGCTTCAGTTTCTGGAAGCCGGCGCTCTTGGCGCGATCGTCGAAGCCTGCCTCTGATGCGCCGACGTTTGGCGCAGAGATCTGTTTCGCGACAGGGTTGCCACATTCGGGGCAGCGGGTCAGTGAATCCTCGGACAGATTTTGAAGCGTTTCGAAGCCTGTCTTGCAATGCGCGCAACTTTGTTTGGCGCCCTTGGCTGCGTATTCATAAATTGGCATGGGTCGTGTCCTCGGCAAATGACGTTTCTGAGCTCGAGGACATCTTATCCTTGTTGGGAAAAAAATCAAGTCTGGCGGGGCGTTTCGCCTAGTGGGTGACCCCCGATTGGTCAATGTGAAAAAGTGCAGAAACAGTGGCGATTGGTGTTGCTACGTGCGGAACTTCTGCTTAAATGCGCGAACGTTTAATTAACCCATGCGCAACACTATATCGCGCAACACTACGAGGAGTTTACACATGGCGAAGCCGTTGACCAAGAGTCAGATCATAACAGGCGTTTCTGAAGCAGCCGGTATTACTAAGGTTCAAGCGAAGGACGCGCTCGCGGGCCTTTCCGCACTTGCTTACAAGCACGCCGAAGATGGCTTTACGATTCCGGGTGTCGGAAAATTGGTTAAGGTGAACCGCAAGGCGCGCATGGGTCGTAACCCTGCAACCGGCGAAAGCATCAAGATTCCTGCTAAAACGGTTCTGAAGTTCAGGATCGCTAAAGCCGCCAAAGACGCCATTGTCGGTTAAGTCCGAACGAGCGATTTTTGTGATGCAGCCTCAGCACGTCAAATTGCCGAGGCTGTTTCTTTTTGTATTTCCGCCGCCATTCCTTTATAAATGCCAGTCTTATGAGTGATAAAGAAACAGACCCCATACCGCCCTCGCTTGAGGAACAGATCCGCGACATGCTGCAAAAGGCGAATGTCTCCTTTTTTTCCAAACAAAGTGGCGCCGACGCCGGTCCCGAAGCAGCCGCACCGTCCCCAAGGGCTGACGATCCGGCTGCTGAAGCGGAAGAAGATCCCCTTAAACCCATTCGTGAATTCCAGCATAAGCCGCGCGATGTGCGTGATTACCTGGATCGCTTCGTTGTTCAGCAGGAAGAAGCCAAGAAGGTCCTGTCGGTTGCCATCTGCGATCATTACAATCACGTTCGCCGCTGCATCGAAGGGGGACACAAACCCAGCAGTGATTACGCCAAGCATAACATCATGTTGTTGGGTCCGACAGGTGTCGGGAAGACGTACATGCTGCGCTGCGCTGCTAAACTGATTGGCGTCCCGTTCGTCAAGGCCGATGCGACCAAGTTCACCGAAACCGGATATGTTGGGCACGACGTTGAAGATCTGGTGCGGGACCTCGTCAAAGCCGCCGACGGCAACACGAACCTGGCTCAGTACGGCATTATCTTCCTCGATGAAATCGACAAAATTGCTGCCTCATCTTCTGCCGGAGGCAAAGACGTGTCCGGGCGCGGCGTCCAGATCAACCTGCTGAAGCTGATGGAAGAAACCGATGTGAATTTATTCAGTCAGACGGATCTGATCGGGCAGATGCAGGCCATCATGGACATCCAGAAGGGCGGCGATGCCGGAACGCGCAACATCAGCACACGTCACATCCTGTTTATTGTCAGTGGCGCATTCGACAAACTGGGCGAGCAAGTGCAGAAGCGCGTCGCGCAGCGACAGATCGGTTTCACCGACACTGAGACGGGTGACGTCGAAGAGACCGAGTACCTGAAGCAGGCCGGTACGCGCGACTTTATTGAGTACGGGTTCGAACCTGAGTTTGTGGGACGTTTGCCCGTGCGCGTTGTGTGCGAACATTTGCGGCCTGAAGATCTTGTCGAAATCATGCTGAAGTCCGAAGGCAGTGTACTGGACCAGTACCGGGGCGATTTCGAGGGCTATGGAATCGACATGAGCATCGCCGCTGACGCCGTGCACGCGATCGCTGAGTTGGCGCATGCCGAAAAAACGGGTGCACGCGGGTTGATGACTGTGCTTGAACGCCTTTTCCGCAATTTTAAATATGAGCTTCCGTCGACACCTATTCGATCGCTGGATGTCACCAAGGACACTGTGTCCGATCCGGAAGCGGCATTGAAGCGCGTGATGGACCATACCGATTCCGCACGTCGCGACATATTACGTGAAGAACTGGATCTCTACATATCGGGTTTTGCTGAAGCGTTCGGCATTAAGTTGAGCTTCACAAAAGATGCAGCAGAGGCCTTGCTTGATATTTGCACCCGCAAAGGCAAGTCCGTTCGCGCAGAGTGTGATGACCGGTTTCGTGATTTCGAATACGGCGTCAAGCTCATCACCCGCAATACGGGGCGCATGAGCTTCTCTGTCACGCGCAAGCTGGTGGAAAATCCTTCCGACGAAATCTCCAAGCGCATCGCAAAGAGTTTTCAGAAGGACAACGACTAGGCGTGAACGGCACATACATGGCGCACCCTTTGATTGCCCGAAACATGGCTTATCTGAGCGCCATTCCGGACTAGGCGTCCACGGCATCGGTCTTGGGTGCTGCCGCAAAACGCGGCGCCACAAAAACGGCCGGGTGCAAATAGACGGGCACGGGCGCGGCCAGCGTCTCGCCTGCTGCAAGCGCATCCAGCGTCAAGGCTGCCAAGTCGCGTGCATCAGGCACGTTGGCTTCCTCGGTAATGCGACACCCTTCGGTGGCGAGCGTCGCTAGCATATCCGTGATGCGGTCGTAATCCGGCGAAAGCACAACGTCCTCTGCGCTAATCAGGCTTTTCAGTGCGCTGGCTTCGAGCAGTTGCGGATCCTGTCGTGTTTCAACTCGACCGCCGACCAAGCCGTAACGTGCGTGCCAATAGCGTTCGCGGCGCGCGTCACCAATCACATGGACGTGGCTGCTTGGGTCATTTTTAAGTGCCTTAAAGGCCATGACGGCGGTGCTGGGGATGCCGGAAACGGGTGTCGCATCGGGTTGCGCGAGGCCCCGACACGTGGCAATGGCCGAGCGAATGCCGGAGAAAGCGCCGGGCCCGAGGCCAATCACGTAGTGGTCGATTGCGTGCGGCGCAATGTCGCCTTTTTTAAGTATTTCGGGCAGTTTTTCGTACAAATGCTGCCGTTCTTGGGTGCTGCTGTCCCAGTCCAAATAAGCACGCGTTTTGCCGTCGCACGTGAGTGCAATGCTACATTTACGAGTGGATTGTTCGATAGCGAGTAAGTTCATGATGTGTTTCCCAGCGTGAACGCACATTCATGCCAGAAGCTCGGAGCGGCGTGAAGTCAAATTGTTCACTGCCTATCCTTGCGGCCGCTTAGAAGCCGTGCGCGGAGGCAAGCTGGCGTGTACGTTATGCATTCCAGTGTTGAAATTGCATGACGAAGGCTTCTATGATCGGCGGTCCGCACACCTGCCGGTGCGGCGGATACGGAACGACGCAGAACAGATTGATGTCACCATGATAGACCTTCACATGCACTCCACGAGCTCCGACGGGAGTTACGACGCGGCCGCGCTTCCTGAAATCGCGCTGGCACAAGGCCTCAACGCAATCGCGCTGACGGATCACGATACCGTTGGTGGCGTGGACGCGTTCTTGGCGGCATGCGAAAGCGTTTCTGCGCAAGGGGAGCATGTCGTGCGTGGCGTGACCGGCGTCGAGGTCAGTGTGTCCGGCCGACTCGGCAGCATGCATCTGCTCGGCTACAATTTTGATCATCACCATGCTGAGATGGTGCGCGTTCTTGAGCGCATTGGTGGCGAACGCCGTCAGCGTAACGAAACCATCCTGAACAATCTCAACGATCGTGGTTTCGGCATCACGATGGAGCAGGTGGCGGGTTTGGCTGGTGGCGACATTGTGGGACGGCCACATTTTGCACAAGCCTTGCTGGATGGCGGTCACGTCGCCACCCGTCGTGAAGCGTTTGATCGTTACATCGGAGATCGTGGATCCTGTTATGAAACGGGCTTCCGCTTTTCTGTCGAAGAGGCCATCGCATGCATTCATTCAGCCAGCGGCGTCGCCGTACTTGCGCATCCGTTTGTCTTGCGGCTTGGTACAAACGCACTCGATGCCTATGTCGGCGAATTGGCTGAAATGGGGTTGGATGGTCTCGAGCTTCACTACCCGGAACACACGGGTCGCCAAATGCGTGAAATCACGCGGCTGACAGAGAAATATAATTTAATAGGGACAGGTGGGTCTGATTTCCACGGCGCACCGAATCCGGACATTCGAATGGGGCTGGGGTTTGGGACCTTGAACGTGCCTGATTCTGTTTTGGATACTTTAGAGGCGCGCTGCGCGGCTCTAAAGACCTGATCTGTTTTTGATAAGGCACGGATGAGAACGACGTACTGGGAAAAGAATTTATACGAATTGATTCGGCGCACGTCGATCAGTCTGCCGACGGACGTTGAGAATGCGCTCAAACGCGCGCGTCGTCTTGAAGCGGCCGGATCGTCCGCACAATGGGCCATCGATACAATGTTGTCGAATACCCTGCAGGCTCGCGCGGAAGAGCGGCCGCTGTGTTCGGATACGGGCACGTTGATTTTTTATTGCAGAGTCCCCGCGGGGATCGACACCAACGCCCTGTCCGCATCGATCCGTGCCGCCGTCGCACGTGCGACGCGTGAAGGCTTTCTGCGCCAGAACACGGTGGACGCCATTTCAGGTGCAAAGTACCGAACCAACGTGGCGCATGCATCGCCGGTGATCCTTTTTCAGCACGGTGCACGCAAAACGGTTGATGTGCGGCTGGTGATGAAGAGCGCATCAAGTGAGAACGAGGGGCGCCAATACAGCCTGCCGGACAACGATCTCGGCGCAGGCGCCGACATGGAGGGCGTTCGCGATTGTATTCTTGATGCCATACTGCAGTCGCAGACGAATGGTGGCGGACCTGCCATATTGGGCGTTTGTGTCGGCGGGGATCGTGCGACCGGGTACGCGCATTCGAAAGTCCAGTTTCTTCATAAGTTGGGCTACACCACGCGCGTCAAAGCGCTGGGGCGTCTCGAAAAATCCGTGCTGCGTGATTCGCGAAAGCTCGACATTGGCCCGATGGGGCTGGGGGGAAAGTCGGCCCTGTTGGACGTCCATATTGGTTCCCTTAGTCGATTGCCCTCGAGTGTGTTTGTCTCCGTATCGTATATGTGTTGGGCGTTTCGTCGTCGTGGTGCCGTGTTTGGCCCCGGTGGCGGATTGAAGCACTGGCTGTATTAATTTCTGTAAGTGAGCATGGATGCCTAAATCTGAACCCATTTCATTGGCGAGCCCCTTTACGAGTGAAAAGGTGGCGTCCCTCAAGCTGGGGCGGCGTGTTACGATTGAGGGGTCCTTAATCGCCTGTCGCGGGGACGCACTCACGGCGCTGAGTGCCGACGGGGTGCAGTTGCGCCGGCAGCGCGGGCTCGGGCTTTATAATGCAGCACCACTTGTTGTTGGTCGCAATGGTCAGTGGCGTGTCTGTTCGGCCGGGCCTTCTGTGTCGATGCGCTCGGAATCGGATCTGATTGCATTGATTGAGCGCTTTGGTATTCACGTCGTGATCGGGCAAGGTGCAATGGGTCCTGATATGTGCCGTGCTTGTGCTGCGCGCTCGTGTGTCTACCTTCAAACGATTGGTCTGGCGGGTGTGGACGTTGCGCAAGGCATTCGCTCCGTGACGCATGCCAATCCGGCGCGGGCCGCCCAGGAAGAAGATGGCCCGTGGATGCTTGAGGTTGAGTGCATCGAAGCGATTGTCGCCATTGATGCGAACGGCAAAAGTTTGCACCGCCGTGCGCAGCTGCGCGCACGACGCAATATGGCGGCGCTTCGGTCATCCGGCAAGTAAGCAAGGGGTCATCATCATGCGCGTTCTTTTCATGGGCTCGGCCCCAATTTCATGTGTGTCACTGGAGGCGCTTCTGGCCGATGCAGATGTCAACGTCGTGGGCGTGGTTACACAACCCGATCGCGCTAGCGGGCGTAAACTGCAGGTGCGGCTCGGACCGGTTAAAGCCCTCGCTGAATCTCGCGGGATCCCGGCGCTTGCTCCCGAGCGCGTCAACACGCCGCAAGCCATCGCTGAAATTCGTGCGTTCGCTCCGGATCTGATTGCGGTGCTTGCTTACGGGCAGATTCTGAAACGTGACTTGCTTGAGATGGCGGCGTACGGATGCATCAACGTGCACACCTCGCTGTTGCCCGCGTATCGCGGTGCGGCTCCTATTCAGTGGGCTGTTGCCAATGGCGATTCCGAAAGCGGCGTGACGACCATGCAGATGGATGCGGGCATGGATACGGGCGATATCTTGATGCAGACGCGTGTCGCCATCGGGCCGGAGGATACCGCTGGGGATTTACATGACACGCTGGCTGTGGCGGGTGCGGGACTGTTGGTCGACACCTTGCAGGGTTTGCGCGCGGGCACACTTACGCCGCGTCCGCAGGATGCGGCAAGCGCGACGTATGCGCCGAAGCTGAAAAAGAGCGATGGGCGCATCGATTGGACACTGCCCGCCGCGGCGATTCACGATCGTGTGCGGGGCTTCTTTCCGTGGCCGGGCTGTTCGTGCTATCTGTCTGGCGAAGCGCCCTTGGACCAACGCGTTCTCAAGGTCCATCGCGCCCGTGTTGTTGACGCAACGGGCGAAGCGGGGACAGTGATTGACATTTCTGCCGGCGGGCCTACCGTGGCCGCAAGTCAGGGCGCTATACAGCTCCTTCGGGTCCAGCCGGCTGGGCGAAAGGCCATGTCGGGTGACGAATTTTTGCGCGGCCATACACTTCAAGTGGGCGAAAGGATGGATGCATGACCAAGACGGTTTCCGTGGCGCTCGGCGAGCGTTCGTACAACATTAATATTGGACCCGATGCGCAGATGGACGCTGCGTGTGAGTTGGTTCGTGGGCGCCATTGCTTGATGGTATCGGATTCAAACGTCATGCCCGCATGGGGGGGTCAATGCGAGGCCATTTTGACGGCAGCGGGTGCGACCGTTGGACGCGCCACGGTACCCGCCGGGGAGCAATCAAAGTCGCTGGCCTGTGTGCAGGACTTATACGATCAGGCGTTGGCCCAGGGCCTGGATCGTCGATCGGTGATCGTCGCACTAGGCGGTGGCATGGTAGGTGACTTGGCGGGTTATGTGGCCGGGACGTATCTGCGCGGCATTGCCTTCTTGCAGATGCCAACCACCTTGCTGGCGATGGTGGACAGTTCGGTTGGTGGAAAGACCGGTGTGAATCTGCCGCAGGGCAAAAATCTGATTGGTGTTTTTTATCAACCGATTGAAGTCGTCGCCAATCTGAACACCCTGACCACGCTGCCTGAGCGTGAGTATGTGTCCGGTCTGGCGGAAGTCATCAAATACGGTGTCATTTGGGATGCCGACCTGTTCGCGTCGCTGGAATCCAATGTGGTCCATCTTGCGTCGCGCGATCAAGCGTACCTGACCGAGGTCGTGGCGCGTTGTTGCGCGATCAAAGGTGATGTTGTGCAGCAGGATGAACGCGAAGGCGGGCTGCGCGCGATTTTGAACTTTGGCCACACGATGGGGCATGCCATCGAGCAGGTGTCGTCCTACAACACCTATTTGCATGGTGAAGCGATCACGATTGGTATGCACTACGCCGGATTGTTATCACGCGATGTGTTAGGATTTCCTGAGGATGATCGTCAGCGCGTCAATGCGCTGATGGCTGCTGTCGGGCTGCCGCTGACGTTCAGGGGCGAGATGCCGTCGTGGGACGCGCTGCGTCAGGCCATGTCGGCCGACAAAAAGACCTCCGCAGGCGTGCTTAAGTTTGTGCTCGCCAAGCGGATTGGTGAGGTCGCTTTCGGGTGCGAGGTTGATGAGGATCTGCTTGTGAAGCATTGTGGCAGCTTGGTTGACGGGTAGGGGCGCCTCAGGCGAGGGGTGACGTGAGTGTTGTGCTCAGCGAAGGAGGCGATACGTGTCCGATGTGAATGAAAATGGGTGGTACGGGAGTACTTCGAGGAGCAAGGCTACCTGGTAAGCCAGCCCTGCAAGTACACCGTTGGCGGCCGTCGCCAAAAACGTGCCGAAGAGGAAATCGATCTGATCATCCATAATCCTTGTGTGCGCACGCGTGCGATTCCGGAACACTTCGTCTGGAGCACCGAGGCTCTTGAGCATATTTCCTCGGCCATCGTCGGCATTCGCGGCTGGCATGGGCATCGCGTTTATGCGAGCACATTCAAAGATACGCCTGAAGCGGTTGCTTTCGCTCAGCCGCGCTCCGCGCGTGTGGGGGCGAAGCGTCTTGGGTCACGTGATTTCGCGCGTATCTTGTGTGTTCCCAATTTGCCCGCGGGTGGAGGGTTTAAGGACCAGGTCATCAATCTTCTGCGCGCCAGTGGCGTTGATGGCGTAGTGGCTTTTCCGACGATGCTGGCTGATATCGTACAAGGTGTCGATGATCGCAAAAATTACGAGAAATCGGATTTGCTGCAAATCATTCGCCTGTTGAAGAGCTACGATTTGATCAAAGATAGCCAGCTCGAGCTGTTTACGAAGCCCAAGTCGAGGCGCAAGCGCAAGCGCTCCTGATTCGCGTTGTATCGTTGAAGGTTCTTCGCGCAAGGCCGGCGGAGCCCGCCGGGCTCCATGGGGGGCGTGTCGAACCACTTGACCCTTTTCTTTGCGTCAGTATGTTTGGAGCCCGGCGGGCTCCGCCGGTAGCAGTGGTTGAGATTCTTTTCGACCATGCGAGGCTTGACAGTTCGAGCCTTTCGCTATTCAGTGCGCAGCTTTCGGGGGCCATGCAAAGATGGGCCTTTTTTATCATTTTGGTATCTGGAGTTAGACCATGCGAATCCATCCTTTTAGAGCCTGGCGGCCGTCGCCCGAACTGGCCCCTGACGTGGCCAGCGTCCCCTACGACACGATTGACACCGACGAGGCACGCGCCCTTGTTGAGGGTAACCCCAAGAGCTTTCTACGCGTGACGCGACCTGAAGTTGAATTGGGTGCGGCGCCGGAGCCGGAGGCGCTTTATGAACAGGGCCGCAAAAAGCTCGCTGAATTCCAGGCCGAAGGTTGGCTGGAACAGGAGGCGGAACCCTGTCTCTATGTGTACGCCTTGACGATGGATGGGCACACGCAGCATGGTCTGGTCGGCTGTTGCCATGTGAATGACTATCGCAACAACGTCATTCGTAAGCACGAAAAGACGCGTCCGGACAAAGAGGACGATCGCACGCGCATGATTGTCACACAGGGCGCGCACACCGGGCCTGTCTTTCTGACGTATAACGGACGGAGCGCTGTTGATGCCGAGGTGGCGCGGGTCGAGGAAGATGCCCCGCTAATTGATTTAACCGCCGACGACGGTGTGCGCCATCAGGTGTGGCGTGTTGCTGACACCGCTGCGTTGACAACGGCGTTCGATGCCGTGCCGTTGGCCTATGTCGCCGACGGGCATCATCGTGCCGCCGCCGCGAGCCGCGCCAGCGAAACGGTGAATCCAGCCGGTGGTGAATCTGAAGTTGATTGGTTTTTGACGGTTCTGTTTCCCGCCGAGCAGTTGGATATTCTGGCGTACAACCGCTGCGTTTCTGATTTAAACGGACACACGCCGGAAACGTTTTTGGATGCCTTGCGTGGCGTGTGCGATGTCGACGATAGCGGAGAAGCCGTTCCGGCGGGACCGCGCGAGGTCTGTATGTATCTGGCTGGCACATGGCGTACCCTGCGTTTTCCTGAGGGCAGCGGAGACGATGCGGTGTCCTCGTTGGATGTCAGTCTGCTTCAGGATGGCGTGTTGGCCCCCTTGTTGGGCGTGGCCGATCCTCGGCGTGATGCGCGCATCAGTTTTGTGGGCGGCATTCGAGGGACGTCCGAACTGGAACGACGCGTGGACAGCGGCAAGGCGCTCGTTGCCTTCAGTATGCACCCAGCCGATGTTCAGCAGATGATCCGAATTGCCGATGAAGACCGCGTCATGCCGCCGAAAAGCACCTGGTTTGAGCCCAAGTTGCGCTCCGGATTGTTCGTGCATCGCTTCACGTCTTGAATGTCGTCGCTTGCGTGCCGTCCAGACAGGCCACCTTTCCGTTAATCGGATTGACTTTGACCCCTGTCATTCGCTAGAATCCGGCTTTCTTTGTTGATTTTTGCAACCTTGTAATCGCGTACCTCCGGCGACATCACTGCCGTTGACGACGCCATGCGCCGTTGCGCTAAAAGCGTACCACCCACGTGCCCGAGCGGGCTGAATGGGCGTGCGCGAGGAGTTAGACGTTGGAAATTAGTACGATGCGTCACAGTGCGGCGCATGTTTTGGCAGCTGCTGTATGTCGACTTTTTGACGACGTCAAGTTGGACATTGGGCCCGCAACCGATGACGGGTTCTATTACGATTTCGAATTATCCCGTCGACTGAGTCCCGAGGACTTTGAGGCTATCGAAGGGGAGATGGCTAAAATCGTCAAAGAGGGCCATCCCTTCGAGCGCATCGAAGCGACGCGTGAAGAAGCGTCCGAGATTATTGAGAAAATGGGGCAGCCTTACAAAGTCGAGCGCCTTGCCGACATTCCTGAGGGAGAAGCCATCACGTTTTATCGTTGTGGTGAATTTGTCGATCTCTGCCGTGGCCCGCATGTTGAATCGACCGCGGATGTGCGAGCGTTTCGCCTCACATCGGTGGCTGGCTCCTATTATCGTGGCATCGAAACCAATCCGATGTTCCAACGTTTGTACGGTATCGCTGCCAGAACCGAAAAAGAAATTCGACAGGCTCTCGCGCTGCTTGAAGAAGCGCGCAAGCGCGACCACCGCAAGCTCGGACGCGAACTCGACCTTTTCAGCATCCGCGAAAATGTAGGCCCCGGACTCATTCATTGGCACCCCAAAGGTGCGCGCATACGCAGCATCATCGAAGACTTTTGGCGCCAAGAGCACTTCCGCAACGGTTACGAGTTGCTTTACACGCCGCACATCGGGCGCGCGAACCTTTGGGATACGTCTGGGCATCTTGACTTCTACAAGGAAGGCATGTTCGCCCCCATGGACGTGGACGGCAGCGACTATTTCATCAAGCCGATGAACTGCCCTTTCCATATCGAAATCTTTCAAGGCAACAAGCGTTCCTATCGCGATTTGCCTTTACGTTACGCCGAGCTGGGCACGGTATATCGCTACGAGAAAAGTGGCACGCTGCATGGGTTAATGCGCGTGCGCGGGTTTACGCAGGACGACGCGCACATTTTCTGTACGCCGGATCAAGTTGAAGCAGAAGTCGTCAGCGCCGTTCAATTTGCCCTGAAAGTGCTACGGACCTTCGGGTTCGAAGAAATTTCGGCCTATTTGTCGACCCGACCTGCCAAGGCCGTGGGCGATGAAGCGCGCTGGGATCAGGCGACCGCTTCCTTGAAGGCTGCGCTAACGTCGACCGGTATTGCCTACGATGTTGATGAAGGCGGCGGCGCGTTCTACGGGCCTAAGATAGATTTAAAGATCAAGGATGCAATCGGCCGTGACTGGCAGTTGGGCACGATTCAGTTCGATTTCAATTTGCCGGACCGCTTTGACCTCAATTACATTGGTGACGATGGTAAAGAACATCGCCCCTACATGGTGCATCGCGCCCTGCTGGGCAGCCTGGAACGTTTTTTTGGCATTCTAATCGAACATTATGGCGGTGCGTTCCCCTTGTGGCTCGCGCCCGAGCAAGTCCGCGTGATGCCCCTTACTGAGCATCAGATCGATTATGCCCGCCAGGTCGAGAAGGCGCTGCAGGCACGCGACATTCGCGTTACCGTAGATGCCAAATCGGAGAAAGTTGGCGCTAAGATTCGGCGTGCACAGACGGAAAAAGTCCCGTATATGCTGGTGTTGGGCCCGAAAGAGGCTGAGGCTGGCGAGGTTGCTGTGCGCGAGCGCAAGCAGGGCAATATTGGTGAGGTTGCATTGGATACGTTTATTGAGCAGGTCCTTGAAGAATGCGCGCAAGTGCATCAGCAGGCCTAATGGAGATGGACATTGGCGGCGTTGTGACGCATGTTGCGCTGCGTCGTCGTGTCTGAGAACAAAGGAGAAAGATCATTCGATCATTTACTAGAACAAACCACAGGATTCGCGTGCCTAAAGTCCGTTGCGTCCTGTCTGATGGGAAAATGGCAGGTGTCATTCCCACGCATGAAGCACTGAAGCTCGCACAGGATCAGGGTATGGATCTGGTTGAGATTTCACCGAATGCAGATCCGCCGGTATGCAAGATCATGGATTTCGGCAAGCATCAGTACAACGAAAGTGTTAAGCGTAAGAAGACGCGTAAGCAGTCTATGGTACATAGCCGGGCGGTCAAAGAGATCAAGTTTCACGCCAATGTTGGGGAGCACGACTACAAGACCAAGACGGACCATGCACGAAAATTTCTCGAAAAAGGCCACAAAGTTAAGCTTTCGCTTCAGTTTAGGGGCCGTGAAAACGCGCACCGCGAAATTGGGTTTGACGTGGTAAAGCGCGCCATTACGGACTTGGAAGACGTATCGGTTGTCGATATGCAGCCTAAGCTGGTTGGCCGCAATATTGTGTCGATGTTGGGGATTAAATCCAAAAGGTAGCGAATATTTGCTCGACGCAAGCCTTTGGCCCTTGTACCTTCACCGATTCAAATTCTGTGAAATTCTACGTTGATCGCTCTGAATGACAGAGCGGAAGGAAGGTGGCTCATGCCAAAACGGAAAACGAACAAAGCGGCAGCTAAGCGCTTCAAGAAGACGGCCAATGGGCATCTGAAGTACAAGAAAGCCGGATCCGGTCATTTGATGGCCTGTAAGTCAACCAAGCGGAAGCGTAATCTACGAAGCCCGGGCATCCTGTCCAAGCCCGAAGAAAAGCGCATTACCGCAATAATTTAATAAGCAAAGAGCCGATATAATTCGTTCCACTGCGGCGTTCGGCCGTGGCCGGAGGAACGGGGCTCAAGCATAGACAGGAGAATAGTATGCCAAGAGCAACTAATGCACCTGCGTCCCGGAAGCGTCGAAAACGTATCCTGAAGCAGGCACGGGGATTCCGTGGATCACGTAGTAAGTTGATTCGTCAAGCCACCGAGGCCGTTGACCGGTCTATGCGTTTGGCCACGATCCATCGCAAACACAAGAAGCGCGATTTCCGCTCCCTTTGGATTGCGCGAATTTCCGCTGCCGTGCGTCAGCACGACATGTCCTACAGTCGCTTTATCGAAGGATTGACCAAAGGTAACATCAAGCTTAACCGTAAGATGTTGTCCGAAATCGCGATTCATGACCCTGATGGCTTTGCCTTGATCGTCGAGCAGGCGCGAGCGGGCCGTTCCTAGTACAAGCCTTTTCTGGTACTGGAATCGCAGGAAGCGTCGGCCATCTTTCGGGATGGCCGATTTTTTTATAATGCGACCTTTGGGATCGATCCATGAATGCTAATGATATTGAGGCCGCCAGCGCAGCGGCGCTGAACGACGCCGAAGCAGCGCAAACGGTCGATGCTGTCGAGGCCGTACGCATCAAGTACCTTGGTCGAAAAGGCCTTTTGCCGACCGTGATGAAGGGCCTGAAGACGCTCACGCCAGAGGAACGCGGACCTGCAGGTCGTGCGGCCAACACATTCAAACAGAGCCTCAATGGTGCCTTGAGCGAACGCCTTGCAGGATTGCAGGACGGCGCTGTCGTCGAAAGCAATCTGTCGCCTTTTGATGCTACCTTGCCCGGTCAGTGGCGTGGTCTTGGCTCGCAGCACCCAATTTCGACCATTATCCGTGAAACGGTTGTCATTTTCGCGCGCCTTGGATTTACGGTCGCCGAGGGGCCCGACATTGAGACGGGCTACAACAACTTCGATGCCTTGAATACGCCCGAGCACCATCCATCTAAGGATGAATTGGACACGTTTTGGTTCGAAAATGGTGATTTGCTGCGCACGCAGACCTCGCCTGTTCAAATTCGCACGATGAAGTCGACACCGCCTCCGCTCAGTATTATTACGCCGGGACGTTGTTATCGTCGCGACACCATGGACGCCACGCATAGTGCGAACTTCCACCAGATTGAGGGACTCTACGTTGCGACCGATGTGTCGCTGGCCGACCTGAAGGGCGCCCTTGCTTATTTCGCGCGCGAAATGATGGGGCCTGACGTCGGCGTACGTTTCCGGCCGCACTTTTTCCCGTTCACCGAACCCAGTGTTGAGTGCGACTTCACCTGCCATGTTTGTGCGGGTAAAGGCTGTCGCGTTTGCAAGGGCAGTGGCTGGATTGAAATCGCGGGCGCGGGCATGGTTGATCCGCGCGTCTTTGAACACGTTGGTTACGACCCAGAAGTGGTCAGCGGATACGCCTTCGGCATGGGTGTCGAACGCATAGCGATGGTCAAGTACGGCGTACCGGACATCCGCATGTTGTACGAAAACGATTTACGATTTTTGCATCAGTTCGCCTAGCCTGGTCTGTTCATCAACGTCGTGACGAGAATGCATAGATTGCTTCAGATCAAGGGCTTATCGGTGAATGGCGGGCGAAGGCGTGCAGCTGCACGTCGAGGTCGGCATTCGCCGATAAGTGTTTGAGATGGCGTGAGATATGCATTCGCAGTAGATTTTGGTGAACAAATCAGGCTAATCGCGATTCCGGGAGATTGATATCATGAAGGTGCCTCTGAGTTGGCTGAAAGAATTCATCGAAATCGATGCGTCCGCCAGTGACATTGCCGATGCGCTGACGCGCTCCGGAACAGAAGTGGAAGACATCACGCATGTTGGCGGTGGTCTAGGTGATATCGTCGTCGGCGAGATCCTCACAGTAGATCCCCACCCAAACGCGGATCGCTTGCGTCTCTGCACAGTCAATGATGGGTCGCAAACGGTCAACGTCGTCTGCGGGGCCTCCAATTTCAGTGCGGGCGACAAAGCCGCATTCGCGCCGGTTGGTTCCGTGCTCCCTGACGGCATGAAGATCAAGCGCGCCAAGATTCGCGGTGAAGTGTCTCTGGGTATGCTGTGTGCCGAGGACGAGCTGGGGCTTTCCGAAGGGCACGAGGGCATCATGCTGATTTCGCCCGATGTCGCCGCCGGGACACCCCTTACTGAGCTGCTTCCGCCCGAGGACACCGTCCTTACGCTTGAGATCACCTGGAACCGTTCAGACCTGCTCAGCATCATCGGCATCGCCCGTGAGCTTTCGGCTGTGCTTGAGATTCCCTACCAGGTGCCAGAGCCGACCTTTGTCGAAAACGATGTTAATGTTGCCGATATGGCACAGGTGACCGTGCGGGATGACGCGGCCTGTTCGCGTTATACGGCACGTGTCCTTCAAGGCCTGACCGATGGTGACAGTCCTGACTGGATGCAGCGTCGCTTGACGCTCTGCGGCATTCGCCCGATCAGTCTGCTGGTTGATGTGACCAATTATGTCCTGCTGGAATGCGGCCAACCATTGCATGCCTTCGATTATGACAAAATCGCCGATACGCGTATTGATGTCCGCTGTGCCACCGAAGGCGAGCGCATGTCGACGCTGGACGGCGTTGAGCGGTCGCTGACGGCCTCGATGACCATAATCACGGATGGGAATGGCCCTGTCGCCCTTGCGGGTGTCATGGGCGGTGCTGGCAGCGAAGTGGGCGAGGGCACAACCAACCTACTGCTGGAAAGCGCTACGTTTGATCCGCCGTCCATCCGTTCGACCTCGTCGGCATTGAAATTGAACTCAGAATCCAGTCACCGTTTCGAGCGCGACGTTGATCAGGCGCTTGCCGACTGGGGTAGCCGTCGCGCGACGATGCTCTTCCTGCAGTTAGCGGGCGGCAGCGTGTGTAAGGGCGTGATCGATGTGCATCCGCGTCAAGCAAGCGCGTGGGACGTTGCGCTACGCTTTGATCGTGCGCGCAAGCTCATCGGCATGCCCATCGACAACGATGTGATGATCGACATTTTACAACGCCTGCAACTTGATGTCGCGTCCCATGACGATGCGGGCTGCATCGTACGCGTTCCGACCTTTCGTGGTGACGTCACCATCGAGGCCGATTTGATCGAAGAGATCGCGCGCATCAACGGACTGGATGAGCTTCCGGATGTGTTGCCTTCCGCCGTGTTGTCACCGCACGCCGACGATCGCGTCGTCCGTGCCGGGATGCGTCTGCGCGAAGTTCTTGTTGGTTTGGGTCTGACTGAAATCATCAACTACAGTTTCTTGAGCGATCGTTTTCTGGATCGGTTCGATACGGATGATGCGCGTCGCTTGCGCCTGCCGAATCCTGTCAGTGGTGATTTCGCAACCATGCGCCCGTCGCTCATACCGCAGATGGCAGAGACATTGGGGCGTAACTTGTCGTACCAAAACGACGATGCGGCGCTTTGCGAAATGGGCACCGTATTCCATCGCCTCGGCGACGGTGGCCAAGGTGAGGCGCGTAACCTGTGTGTCGGCCTAATGGGACAGGCCGGGCGCGCCGGCCACATGAATCGCGCCGATGTCAGCCCTGAAGAGATGATGGCCTGGGTGCGCGGCATCCTTGAAGCCATTACGTCGCGTTTAAATGCGGGCGCCGTGGTCTGTGAGCCGTGTTCGGCCCCTGAGTTTGAGCAGGGGACATGCATGGCAGTGACAGTGAGTGGACGTCCCTGTGGGCGTATCGGGTTGCTGGCCAAGCGCATCAGCGATAAATGGCGTGCAACCGGCTACTGGGGAATCTTAGAACTTGAGGTCGAACCCTTGTTAAGTGGTTTATATCAGGTGCCACAGGCAAAACCAGTGCCCATGTACCCCGCCATTCGGCGTGATTTGGCCCTTGTTGTGGCGGAAGCCGTCACCCATGAAAATGTGGCGCAAATCATTCGTTCAGCAGCACCGCCTGAGTTGACAGGTGTTGACTTGTTTGATATCTTTCGTTCTAGCGGCGTAGGCGATGGTCGAAAGAGTTTAGCCTACTCGCTGACGTACAGATCTTCTGAGCGGACGCTCACTGATGACGAGGCCAGCGGCTTCGATTCGGCGATCGTTGCGGCCTTATCAGAAGGTCTGGGTGCGGAGATTCGCGAGAACTGATGGTGTTGGTTTTCGAGCTGTAATATTCGGGGTTTGAACCCATGTTTCTGTTAGTGCTGAAAAACTGGATGATGCGAATTGCTGATGTGTTGGTCGCCGGACCCGCATTGGCGTATGAAACTGCTCCGGCTTTGGTGCGACTTGACGGTCGTCACCAAATGTATCGAACCGATCAATCAGAATGGACCGGTGTTGCACGTCAACGACGTGGTGACGCCTCATTGTTAGCATTAAGACGAATTTCATATCTTCCTGCGGAAGACGAATGCCCTGCCTGTCTCGCTGACCGGCAGAAATCTCGTACCCAATAATATTATCTCGGGAGTTTGAACCCGGAGCAAACGGGCGCCCTGAAAAGGGTTTCGGGAGCTTCGGCTAGAGCACCCACCTCGATGACGAGGTGTCGAGATCTTTGCGTTTACGAAGTTGGTGGGGCATTCATTTTCCGGAGGAAGCAATGGAACTGTTCGAGCACTCGGGTGCTACCGTGCCGATTGATCGGCCGCTAGCGGCCCGCCTTCGGCCGCTGACGCTCGACGATATTGTCGGGCAAGACCATATTCTCGGTCCCAATAAACTTCTACGTCGCGCCATTGAGGCGGATCGTCTCAGCAGCCTCATCATCTATGGACCGCCCGGCTGTGGCAAAACATCGCTTGCGGAAGTCATCGCACGGGCGACCGAAAAACGGTTCGAACGTGCCAGCGGCGTGTTGGCGAACGTGGCGACGCTGCGAACCGTGATTGGCGGCGCTGAACTTCATCGCCAGCAGCACGGAAAAGGCACAATTCTCTTTGTTGACGAGATTCATCGTTTTAATAAGTCGCAACAGGACGTGTTGCTCCCGCACGTGGAAGACGGCACGGTCACGCTGATCGGTGCGACAACCCATAATCCGCTGTTTTTCATTAACAACGCGTTGACGTCGCGATCGCTGGTGTTTGAGTTGCGGGCGCACACCGAGGAGGACATTCGCCACTTGCTTGAGCGTGCGCTGGCACGGGATGAGCGTTTGCTGGCACAGGGTGTCACCTGCGACCCAGATGCGATACTGCATCTGGCGCGACTTTCCGAGGGAGATGCCCGCCGCGCGCTGAGTGCGTTGGAGTTGGCGGTCCTCACCACGCCGTCGGGAGACGGGGCAACGCACATTGATCTTGAAACGGTGCAGGAATCCATTCAGAAAAAAGCGGTCGTCTACGATCACGACGAAGACGGGCACTACGACACCATTTCGGCATTCATTAAGAGCATTCGCGGGTCGGACCCGCATGCGGCGATCTACTGGCTGGGTAAAATGTTATACGCGGGGGAAGATCCGCGCTTCGTCGCACGTCGACTGGTCATTCTGGCCTCGGAAGATGTCGGCAATGCGGACCCACGTGGCTTGTTGATCGCCACGGCCGCCATGCAGTCGGTCGACTTTGTGGGCATGCCTGAGGCGCGCATCATTCTGGCGCAGGCAACAACGTATTTGGCGACGGCACCCAAGAGCAACGCCGCGTATATGGCCATCAATGCGGCCATGAGTGATGTGGAGAACGGGCGTACCCTGGAGGTGCCCGAGCACCTTAAGAATGTGCAGGTCAAATCTGTCGAGAAAGCTGAGGCTGAAAGCTACAAGTATCCGCACGCCTACGCGGGCAAGCACGTTACCCAGAGCTACATGCCGTGCCTCAACAGGTATTATGATCCTGCTGGGCATGGCTATGAGGCCACCATTCTAGAACGTATGCAGCGCTGGGAGGGCACGCGCCCGGATTCCGAACCGAAGGTGCGTGCAGAATGAATACAGTGACACATCGTGCAGACGAAGCGCGTATCGCCAACGAGAAGGTGGCTTTGCGTCGTACGGCACGTGCAACTTTGGCTGCCTGCACTGCAGAGGCATTGCGCGCAGCTGGTGAGTGCGCCGCTAAGCGTGTTTTGGTGTCCGCGGCGTTTCTGTCCGCGCGCCATGTTGCGCTCTACATAGGCGTTGGCCGCGAAGTGCGCACCGATGCTTTGCTAGCGGCGGCCCATGAAAACGGAATGCGCGTCTCTTTGCCAACTTGGGTGGCCGCAGAGAAGCGTTACTACTTTGTGCAGCACGCCGAAGGAGGTGCTTTGGTTCCCGGGCCGCTGGGAATTCCGCAGCCGGAGCGCTTTGATCTCGCTGATGTTGATACGTGTGATCTCGTGCTCGTGCCAGGTCTGGCCTTTTCGCGGGATGGTGAGCGTCTTGGGCATGGGGGCGGGCATTACGATCGTCTCCTTGCACCGGTGCGCGACCTCGCCTCCTGTCAGCGCGTGGCGCTCGCGTACGACTGCCAAATGTACGAGCGCATTCCCACCAGCGAGACCGATATTTTGATGGATAGAATCGTAACTGAAAAAAATGAATATGCCACGGCGTCGCGTGGGGCCACGAGCGGCGGATGAAACGCTGATCGTTGTCGACGCTATGTCGTGGATCTGAAACGAGGAGGGTAACGTGAACGTTATCTGGTCTATATTGGCAGCCTTCTTGGGTGTCATTGCAGGGTATTATGCGCGTAAGACGTTGGGGCGCTATCGTGTGAACGATTCGGAATCCCGTGCCACGCGCATCATTGAGGATGCCGAGCGCGACGCGAAAACCGTTCGTACGGAAGCCGAGATTCAAGCCAAGAACGCGAGCCTGACGGCGCGTGAGGCCTTCGAGGGAACCACCCTTGAAAAACGCAAAGAACTTGCGCAGTTGGAGGAGCGTGTTGCTTCGCGTGAGGACAACTTGAATCGAAAGATTGATCTGCTGGATAAGAAAGAAACCAGTCTGGAAACCAAGCTCGCCGACGTGGAGCGGCGTCAGGATGCTCTGGAGGCTGAGCGTAAGAGTGTTCAGGATGCGCAAGAGGCTGCCAAGGATAAGCTACAGCGCATAGCAGGGCTGTCTCGCGATCAGGCCCGGCTTGAGCTGTTGGATCGGATCAACCGCGAACTGGAGGGTGAAACGGCGGCGCTGATTCGGCGCTCGCAAGAGGAGGCCAAGGAAACGGCGTCCAGTCGGGCGTCACAGATCGTTGCGCTTGCTATCCAACGCTATTCCGGAACGCATACAAGCGATCTGATGGCCAGCACGGTGCCCTTGCCAAGCGAAGATATGAAAGGGCGTGTGATTGGGCGCGAGGGGCGCAATATTCGTTGTATTGAGTCGCTGACAGGGGTCAACGTTCTGATCGATGATACACCCGAAGCCGTCGTGATCACCGGCTACGATCCCGTGCGCCGCGAAATTGCGCGCCAATCGCTCGAGATGCTTGTGGCCGATGGACGTATTCATCCGGCGCGTATTGAAGAAGTTGTCGAGCAGATGCAGTCGAAAATGGATGAAACCATTCGTCTGGCGGGCGAGGATGCCATTTTTAAAGTGGGCATTCAGGATGTGCATCCTGACTTGCTGCGATACCTAGGACGGTTGCGCTATCGAACGAGCTACACGCAGAACGTGCTCGATCATTCCATCGAAGTGGCTCACATCATCGGTATGCTTGCCAGCGAAATGGGCTTGGATGTAAACACCGCCAAGCGCGTCGGACTTTTTCACGATATCGGCAAGGCCGTCGATCACGAGATCGAAGGCGGACATGCGATTATCGGCGCGGATCTGCTTAAAAAAGCAGGCGAGTCGGCTGAGGTCATTAACGGTGTGGCTGCGCATCATGAAGATGTGGAAGCGTCAGGGCCCTATGCCTTGCTAGCATCGGCTGCGGATGCTATTTCCAGTTCCCGGCCCGGGGCACGTTCTGAAACGACAGAGCTCTATATCAAGCGTTTGGAGCGTCTCGAGGGGATCGCCAACAGTTATGAAGGCGTCAAGAAAAGCTACGCCATTCAGGCGGGTCGCGAAGTCCGTGTTTTCGTTGAACCGTCAAAGGTGAATGACAATGAAGCGATGGTGATGGCGCGCAATGTTAGCATGCAGATCCAGGATGAGTTGAAGTATCCCGGCCAAATACGTATTGTCGTCATTCGCGAAACGCGCTGCGTCGAATACGCGCGCTGATAAACAGAGAAGAGAACAGCCGTTCATGGTGCTGCGTTCGGCGTGCTGCGTTCTGTCCGAAGCACTTCTGCAATTAATCCTTGTTCTAAAACACAGCACGCAGCACACAGCACGATGAACGAAGAACAACGAACGCAGAACGGATAATATGAAGATTTTGATGGTTGGTGATATTGTAGGTTCTCCGGGGCGGCGCGCGTTTACGCGTGTGGTTCCTGACATGAAGGCCGCGGGCAAGATCGACTTCGTTGTCGTCAACGCCGAGAATTCAGCTGGCGGCCGCGGATGCACGACATCCATCGCCGAAGAGTTACTTGATGTGGGGGCCGACGTCATCACGCTGGGCGACCACGTTTGGGATCAGCGCGAAATGGTCAAAGAAATCGATATGCTCGAGCGCGTGATTCGTCCCGCAAACTTGGCGCCGACATGCCCGGGTCGTGGTCATGTAAGTGTCGAGGTTGATGGCTTCGGGCTCATTACCGTCATCATGATGATGGGGCGTGCCTTTATGAAGCCCTGCGAATGTCCTTTCAGAGCTATTGATAGTTTGCTCAAAGACCAAATTCCGGATTCGTCGCTCATTCTATGCGAGATTCATGCTGAAGCCACCGCCGAGAAGGTCATTTACGGCCGTTACGTCGATGGGCGTGTGGGCGCCGTCGTGGGGACGCACACGCACGTGCAAACGAGCGATGATCGTCTGTTACCCCTCGGCACCGCCTACATAACGGATTTAGGCATGACTGGCCCCAAAGACTCTGCCATCGGCCGTGATCTGGCCTCGTGTACAGACATGATGATTACCGGCATGCCTACGCGATTTGAGGTCGCCAAAGACGATGTTTCACTTGAAGGTGTGATTATCGAGTTTGATGACAACACCCGCAAACCACTCGGCATAGAGCGCGTTCGCGAAGCCATTGACTGATCTCGCCAACCGTGAGGTATAAAGTGGTCGTTTAAGGGTATTCGAGTAAGGGTGGCGGTTAAGAGTGCGAGTAAGTGTGTGTTGAAGTGTTGGTCAGGGGGGGGAGTCATGGCAAAGCCTTTTGGGCATGAAAAACTAATCGTTTACCAAAAGGGAATGCGCTTTGTGGTGGTGCGCAGTGCCTTGGTCGACACTCTTTCGCGGCGAGTCGCAGCGTGTGATCACCTGGATCGTGGCGCAGAGAGTATTCTTGTCAACATTGCTCATGCCAGCAGCACGTGGTCACCAAACGAGCGGATTGTCTACCTGGGTCATGCCAATGGTTCCTCGCTTGAGTGCGCAGCCTGCCTTGATGTGCTTGTAGCCAAGAAACTGTTGTCCGCCGACGAAGCGTACCCGGGCAAGTGCTTGCTGGCAGAAGTCGTCAGCATGCTCATCTCTATGCGTAAGACTGCGGCCAACAGGATCTGTGAAGATCATGTGCAGTATCGAACGAAGAAGGGAAGAATGTTTGATCATGAGGATCTGGATGTCTACCAGATCGCTCTACAGCTTGTCGCCTGGTTGGAACCTATGCTGATGGGGTTCTCCTGTAGTGCAGATCTTCGATCGAAACTCGATAAATCGACAACCGCGATAGTTCTCAACATCGCAGAAGGTAATGGGCGTTTTTCTGGAAACGACCAAGCGAAGTTCTACAAAATCGCCTACAAGGCCACAGTGCAGTCGGCGTCACTTGTGGATCTTGCCACGATAAATGACGCAGGCGGCTCGTTGCGCTCAGAAGATGGACGCGACCTGCTCCGCCGCATTGCCGCGATGCTCGCGGCACTCTCAAAGACAGCAGTCCATGACCAAGACACTTAAACGATCTCGTAACCGCCACCCTTACTCGAATACCCTTAACCGACCAACTTTCAACGATCGCGCAGCGGCAGCTCTTCCAATCCCCGTAACACTCAACTCCCGGTTCATTCTGCAGGAGGTGACCGGAAAGACGGTTGAGCTGAAGCGTTTACAGAAGGACGCAGAGGCAACAGCCGAGGAAGAACTTGTTCGGTGAGGGAGCAGAACGCAGCACGCCGAACCTAGCACCACGAACGGCTGTTCCCTCCCGTAGGCCAAGGGAAGAATTAACCGCAGAGGTCTCGGAGGACGCAGAGGCAACAGCCGAGGAAGAGCTTGTTCGATGCTGGAGCAGAACGCAGCACGCCGAACCCAGCACCATGAACGGCTGTTCTCTTCTCAGCGGTACTTGCATGCGCGGGCGCATTACGTTAATTCTTTTGGATGTCCAAGGCCGACGAAATTTTCACCGTTACCGAGTTGACCCGGCGGATTCGCTATGCGCTCGAGGACCGATTCAGCGCCTTGGTCGTCGAGGGGGAGATTTCCAACTATTACCCATCACCTGCCGGGCATGTCTATTTCACGCTGAAAGATGCCGGTAGTCAGATCAAGACCGTCTTTTTCAAGGGAAGTCAACGCGGACACAAGGTGGCACTCAAAAACGGACTGAAGGTCCGCGTACACGGCGAGATCAGTGTTTACGAAAAGGGCGGGAATTATCAGGTCATTGCCCGTCGCGTCGAAGCTGCGGGTAAAGGCGATCTGCATGCGCAGTTTGAAGCGCTTAAGCGCAAGCTCGCCGAGGAGGGTTTGTTCGAGGCCGACCGCAAGCAACCGTTGCCCTTCCTACCTCAGCACGTCGCCGTGGTGACATCGCCACGTGGGGCCGCCGTCCGGGATTTTTTGAACGTCGTGTCGCGGCGCTATCCGAATCTGCACATTTTGATTTTTCCTGTACGTGTTCAGGGCGATGGCGCGGCTGCTGAGATTGCGAAAGCCATCAAGGCAGCCAATGATCGGGGTGGGTTTGATGTCATCGTTGTGACGCGTGGCGGGGGAAGTGTTGAGGATCTGTGGAGTTTCAACGAAGAGGTGGTCGCACGTGCCATCGCCGCTTCCGAGTTGCCCGTGCTTTCCGCCGTCGGCCACGAAGTGGATTTTTCGATCGCTGATTTCGTGGCCGATTTTCGTGCGGCAACACCATCGGCCGCCGCCGAGCTCCTGGTAGGCCGCAAGGATGCTTTTGAGAGTCAGTTGCAGCAAGTGGCACAGCGAATGGTTGGGGGGCTTCGCAATCATGTCTTACAGTTCAAGAACCAGCTTTTGCGCGCGTCGACGCATCCCGCGATGCGTGAACCCACCACGATGGTGCGTGAGTATCGTCAACGACTGGACGCGCTAGCGCGGCGAATGGAAACCGGCCTTTTGCGGGATGTCCAGTCCGCGCGGCATGAGCTCAGTAGCCAGTCCCGTCAACTGGAGACAACGCTGCAACAGAGTGTGCAACGCCGCCGTGCGCATATCGAAAAACGTCAGGCAGGACTGCAGGCGCTCAGTCCGGTCGCGGTTCTTGAGCGCGGCTACAGCATTACGTATGACGATTCAGGCAAAATTGTACGTTCGGCGGAATCGGTCAAAGCAGGCGACCATCTTCATACGCAAGTCTCCGACGGTGACATTGTGTCAAAGGTCCTTGAACCCACAACAAACAAGTAAGCACTACAAACGCAGAACGAAGAACAGATTAACCACAGAGGTCGCGGAGGGAACAGCCGAGGAAGAGCTTGTTCGCGGCTGAAACGTGGCCAAGCAAAGAATGAAAAACAATAAACTAGGAATGGATTAACCGCAGAGGTCGCAGAGGTCGCAGAGATCACAGAGGGAAGAGGAGGGAACAGCCGATCATGGTGCTGGGTTCGGCGTGTTTCGTTCTGTCCGATCCTGTCCAGCATCGAACGCGTTCTTTCTCGGCTGCTGCCTCTGTGACCTCCGAGACCTCTGTGGTTAATCTTCTTCTCTAACTAGAAACGAATGATTATGACGACAAAAAAAGCCTACACGGTACCCGCAACCATGTCCTTCGAGAAAGCGTTGGCTCGTCTCGATACGCTTGTTGGCGAAATGGATGGTGGGGACCTCGGTCTCGACAAAATGATTTCCCACTTCGAAGAAGGGCAGACCTTAATCAAATTCTGCACAACCAAACTCAACGAAGTCGAAAAAAAGGTAGAAATCCTCGTCGACAATGGCAAGACCGCCGACTTTGATGCCGACAAGGAGGGAGCTGATCCGAATAAGGATGATGACTCCGACGATCTGTTTTAGGCGTTGGGTATTTATGCTAAAGGTTGGCGATGTCGAATTTGTGGTATTCGTGGGCCTAGAGAAGGTGTGTCGAGAATTTTAGGAAGAGCGAGGTCTTGATTTATGTTTGGAACTTACCGCGCACTACTTGCGTTCATGGTTGTAGCGCTTCATCTTGGAGGCGTTCCTATTATTGGGCCATATGCTGTTTTCGGATTTTACATCCTTAGTGGATATCTGATGACGACGATCATGCACACGCGGTATGGTTATAGTCCTGTCGGGTTTTTGCAGTACGCCGTCAACAGAGCGCTTCGCATCTATCCGGCCTATTGGGTTTCACTCATTGATTCTCCTCGTAGGAGAAACCTATAGTGTTGACTATGAAAAGCATATGTATTTGCCGAGAACACTCGGCGAGATATGTCGAAACTTCTTTTTAATTTTTCCTGCACAATACGCGCCGCGACTTACTCAGCCCGCCTGGGCGCGTACGGTTGAATTGGCATACTATCTTTTGATTGGGCTAGGGCTTTCTCGATATCGATGGGGCGTTTGGCTGTGGTTCGTATTGAGTGTAGCCTACCACGTCGTGGTTATGAACTTGGAACTTGGGTGGCGGTTCAAGTATTTCGTTATTCCTGCGTCCTCCGCGAACTCTGCGGTTAGTCTTCTTTTCCAGAGCTGGAGTTTCTGCAATGTAGCTTGAGCAATCGATTAGGACGTAAATGCGCTGGCCAGGGTGTCGGCGATGTGTGCGATGGTGTCGTCTTCCAGGTACGGATGGAAGGGCAGGCTGAAAATGCGATCTGAGGCGCGTTCTGAAACGGGAAAATCCCCAGCCGCGTAATTCAAGTTGGTGAACGCGGCTTGAAGGTGCATCGGTTTGGCGTAATAGACAGCAGATGGAATGCCGGCCGACTTCAGTGCGGCCTGTGCGGTGGCGCGGTCATCACACAAGAGCGAATATTGCGCCCAGACGGATGTGTTGCCTTCGGTAACTGTCGGGCAGGTTAGCTCGGCGATGGGGGCAAGGTGCTTTTGGTATGTGGCCGCGACGCGCTGGCGCGCTGCGATTTCATCTTCATAAATCTTAAGCTTGGCCAGAAGTACCGCGGCCTGAATCGTGTCCATGCGCGCGTTCAGGCCAATGCGGTCGTTGTTGTATTTGTCGATGACGCCTTGGCCGTGCACGCGAATGGACTTCATCAAGTCGGCCATGCCGTCGTCATTCGTGAAAACGGCTCCGCCGTCGCCGTAGCAGCCCAGTGGTTTGGCCGGAAAAAAGCTGGTGGCCGCGGCATGCGCAAGTGTTCCGCAGGTGCGCTTGCCTTTGTAGGTGGCGCCGAAGGCTTGGGCGGCGTCTTCGATGACGATTAAATCGTTCGCAGTCGCAATGGCGTTGATACGGTCGTAGTCGGCGGGTTGACCAAACAGGTCGACGGGAATGATGGCTTTGGCGTTCAGCTTTCCTGCCTTGACAGTTTCAGCAATGCGCGTCGCGAGTGCCTCGGGCTCGATGTTGAAGGTGAAAGGGTCAATATCCACAAATACGGGCGTGGCGCCGAGCAGCGCGATGGCTTCGGCCGTCGCAAAGAACGTGAAGGGTGTGGTGAAGACCGCATCGCCGGGACCAATACCTTGTGCCATCAGTGGTAACAGGAGTGCATCCGTGCCGCTCGAACAGGAAATGCAGTGACGTGCACCTGAAAAATCGGCCAGTTGGGCTTCAAGCTCCTCGATCTGTTTGCCCATAATGAAACTGGCGGAATTCAGAACGTCATCAATGCCGGCGCGCACGTCTTTTTCAACACGCTTGAACTGTGTTTTGAGGTCGATGAAGTCGATGGACATTGTGTAGGCCTTAAAGGGTTTAACGAAAGTTTGCGATCGTGTCGCGATAGGTGGCAGGGGTGCCGATGTCAAACCGGCGACCTTGAACGACATATCCGATGAAACCGTCTTCCTGGCGCATGCGATCTAGGCAGGGGGTCAGTTGGAATTGTCCTTTGACGCGCATGTTCAGTCGCATCTGTTCTTCGAGATAATCAAAAATTTTACTGTTGAGCACGTACTGTCCGAAAATCGTCAAAAACTCATCGTCATCCATGCTGTCGATATGTAGATGTTGTCGTGCATATTCAATGTGGGGTTTTTCGTAAACATCGGTGATCGTTAATGTCTCGTTCTCGTCGCGCCAAATGCCAGAGACACAACCGAAGGACTCCACTTTTTCGCCTTTGGTACGTTTCACGCCAACGGTGTTCTGCCCGTACTTGTCATAGATATCCAGCATCTGTCGCGTGCAGGAGGCGTCGACGTCGGAGGCGTACAAGTGATCACCCAAGAGAAGCAGGAAGGGCTCATCGCCGACCCAGTCGCGTGCGCAGTAGACCGCGTGACCGAAGCCGTCCTGCAAGTCCTGGGGGATGAAGGTGATGCGGTTTCCGATGTCGGTTAGGTAGGTGCAGTAATCCTGATCCTTTTTTGAGAGCTGGTTGAAGCTTTCAATTGGCGGTGGTGTGCAGAAGATGTCTTCGAAGAGCTCTTGGTCTTCACGTTGCACGATGATGGCAACCTGATCAATGCCCGCGCTCAATGCTTCTTCGACAATGGCCAGAATGACGGGTTTGGCGCGGCCTTCGGCATCGACGACAGGGAAAAGCTCTTTTTTAATGGCTTTGGTGGCAGGGAAAAGCGGCGCACCAAAACCGGCAGCGGGGATAACGGCCTTGCGCACTTTGCGAACGGGAGTCAGTGAGAGTTTGAGGCAACTCATCTCGAGTTCGCCTTCGATAATCTCGACGATCTTGTCCTGCGAAGCCTCGTCGCGCGCGATAAACTGAGCCGTGCCATCGCCTTGCGATCCGACACCCTTACCGCCATAGATGTATGGCTTCAGCGCATCGTAGGCCAGTACCTTGTGCAGCACGGGGGCGGTCAACTGGGAGGGACACGCCGGCTGCAGGTGTTTGTCGAAGGCGGCCTGGGCTTCGATCATCAGCGCGCCAACGGCTTCAGCGTCGCCGGCTTCGAGGGCTTTGTGGGTGCGGGCGACGATGTCGGCGTTGATGGGGCCCAGATAGTCTTGCACATTCTGGTGCAACTCGGTTTCTGAAAAGGGATAGCTGCGGTTCAAGTGGCGCAAGATTTCGTGCGTATCTTTGGCGGCGTGCAAATCAACAATGACAAAGTGCATGTCTTTTTTGATCGAAATTTCACGCACATCCAATTGGTCGCCATCAAAGGTCATGGCGATGGGTCGGTTGCCGTAGGCGCAGCCCTGATCCAGGCGGCCGCAGCGAGAGGGCGTTGTGATCTCGCCCAGGTAGGCCAGTTCCATTTCGCCACGTGTCGTTAACTTGAGGTCATACGTGCGATTGAACGCGCGCGCAATGAGGACGCACACGGCGGCACTTGAAGAGAGGCCCTTCTTAACGGGCAGGTCGGTGAGCGTGTTGTTGATTTCCAGCCCACGTACGCGGTAGTGCGTCATCACCTGGTAGGCAACGCCTGCCGCATAGCTGAAAAAGCCACCCGCCTGTGCCGCTTCTGCCAGTGCGTCGCGATTCATCGGGAGTTCAAACGGTTCGACGGCCGTTCCATCGTTCAATGTGGCGCGCAGAATGAGTTTGGTTGGGTGCGGCTTAACTTCGGCGTGCAGCCCTTGATTGGTGCCGCAAATGATGGCCTGTCCCTTTTCGATATCGGCATTGATGCGCCGATAGCCACCAGCCCAATCGCTGTGTTCCCCAAAGAGGCAGATTCGACCTGGAACAAAAATTTTCATGCTGACAGGCTCAGTGTGCAGGGATTAACCGCAGAGGACGCGGAGGAACGCAGAGGTTTCCGAAATTTCACAGAAGGTCGCAAAGAACGCAAAGGGCCGCCTAAGAAAAGCGAATGAGGGACAAGTAGGTCGGAACTTTGCGTGCTTCGCGACCTTCTGTGAGATCTTCTCGTCGGTTCTGTTGTGCTG